>JAEZHY010000124.1 GCA_023416335.1 Pseudomonadota bacterium
CCGTAGGATGGGTGGGAGCGGAGCGGGAACCCATCGTTTTTGAGGTGTCGCTCCCCTCTCAGTCGCCGGGAAGCCCATTGGCCGGACGGTGGGCACGGTGAAGCTTGTGCCCACCCTACACGACTTCTGTGTCATCCTGTGTGTCTTTTGTCTTTAGACCCGGTTAACTCCAGAACAGCGGCCCCTCGGGAAAGGGTTTCTTCTCCAGGGCGCACGCTGCCTCCAAAATTGCTCTGAGTGCCTGTTCTCCTTCCACTCCGGCATCGATGCTGAAGTCATTGACGAACGTATCTATATGTCTCCGGATTACGTCCGGTTCCATTTCCTGTGCGTTCCGGCTGATATACGGCCATGCCTCTTCGGGGTTGGTCTTTGAATACAGGATGCTTTCCCTGATCTTGGCTTCGACCAGTCCAGCCATTTCCGGTCCGAGATCGCGCCGGATTGCGATCGCACCCAGGGGCAGGGGAAGTCCCGTATGTTCCTCCCACCACTTTCCGAGATCGAGCACCATGTTAAGTCCGTACGACTGAAAGGTAAATCTGCCCTCGTGAATGATGACTCCGGCGTCTACCTCTCCGGTTGAAATTGCCGGCATTATCCGATCGAACTGCATCGGGATGCACGGTCCCCTGTGAATTCCCTGCAACTGGAGCAGAAGGTGCGCGGTCGTAAGCTTTCCGGGAATCGCCATTCTTGCATCCCGAAGTTCCTCCATGGGCACGGGCCGCCTGGAAACAACGAGCGGGCCGCAGCCTCTGCCTATTGCCCCTCCGGAACGCAAAAGCCAATATTTGTCGAGAATATGCAGGACCGCATGCACTGATAGTTTGGATATATCGAGGACACCCTGTTTAACATGCTGGTTAAGCATCTCGACGTCCGCGAGCAAGAGGTCCAGGGCAAAAGGCAGGTCGATTTTGCCCTGAGAAAAAGCGTAAAAGATATACGTGTCGTTGGGACATGGAGAATACCCGAGAGATAATTTCTTCATAAATAGCCTTCGTATCTTTCATCGAAAAGGAGATGGTCACATCATCCGCGCCGTGCTTTTCTGGTGTGGATCGCGCGCATGACCGCTGCAACGGAGCGCTCTATCGCGAGTTTCAGATTCCATTCGCGTTTATCACGCACACCGGCCATGTTGCTGATTCCGCGAACCTCGAAAAACGGCACGCCGAAAAGGAAGCAGGCCTGTGCGACTGCGCTTCCTTCCATGTTCTCTGCAAGGGCTGCGTGTCGATTGAAGCGTTCGCCGGCCGTCCGGAGATCGCCGCTGACCATGCCGACCGTAAGACTCGGACCGTACGCAACGGAAAAAGAATCCGCGGATGGCTCCGGAACGAGCACGGGCTGAATCAGCCCGGTTTCGGAGTCGATGGCGTATCGGCCGGCGGGAAGGGACGATTCGATTCCTGCTTTGTCGAGAAAGGAATCCAGTGGAAAAGAGTCATAAACCGGAGATCCGCCATGCCGGAGAAGCGGAATCCCGATGCGGCTGGTTGGGTAAACGGCGCTGCTTTCCAGGATCCCTTCATCTCCGCAAAGAGAGACCCGCGTGACGACAACGTCTCCGATGCGCAAACCCGATTCGACATATGCCCCCGCGCAGCCGATGTTCCAAACTTCGGCTGTTTGAAATTGCGTGAGAGCAGATGCGGTAACCGCCGCCGCATTTACCTTTCCGATCCCCGTTGTCCCGATCAGCAGCCTGACGTTGCCGAAGGTGTGGATACCGGCCTGATTCCCTGCGATCTGCAAAATGTCGGACCTTGGAAATGCCTCGGCAAGAGGAGACACCTCAAAGGTTGTTGCACCGAATATGGCCAGATCGATCGATTCCATTTGTTTTCCGTAGGTGAGTATTCAGCAGGTCAGGAGCATATGCGTATTCGGAGCGTGCCGGTTCTGCGATACCCCGCGAGAGCATGCCGGCTTTCCTGCAATTGTGTAAGATACCTTTTTGGGTTCCTGAATTCAATTTAGAAGGCGGAAACCTTGTCGTTATGCTGTTCGATGGTCTCCTGTCGGCGCTGGCGCTGTCGGGAAACCGTTCCCCAACAATCAAGGGGCCTTTTCCTCATCCGGGCCTTCGCCATATCAGGATGCCGTCCTTATAGACTTCTCTGATCCTGTGAAACGGAATTGTCGTCATCTCGCCTGATTCATCTTCCAACTGAAACGAAAAATGGTTCCCCTCTTCAAAACGGATTTCTTTGAACGGTATTCGGACAAGTTTTTGCGCTTGATTGTCCTGGTAACCGATCTCGAAGGAACCCATTCCGAAGTCCCTGTCCCATCGAATCCTGTTCAGAAGTTGCTGAATGGGGACCATGATTGCTTCGCTCCGATTATTCCGAATAGTTTTCCCGGTCCCCGATATTGTAAGCATTAAAGCCGGTTGGCGGATATCTGCGGTGACGGCCGCAATTCAGACTAACGAGTCATGGACTTGAACAGTTGACTAGCACAAACCTGTGCGGTTATCATCAGCATTCTTTTCTAAAGGATCTGCACGAAACCACCTCGTTCGTAGCTTAAGCATCCCGGAGAAGATAATTAAGGCAATACTTTTTGGCTCCGCTGAAGGTTGAGGGGCTCAACTACACGTGAGGAAAAGCGGTCAAAATGACAAAACCACGAGCTTACATACGATCGGTCGGACATTATGTGCCGGAGAAAAGGCTCACTAATGAAGACCTGAAAGAGATGCTCCAGGTTGATGAAGAATGGATCGTTACACGAACGGGTATTCGGGAGCGAAGAATTCTCGAACCGGGCCTCGGTAATTCCTTCATGGCTGTTCGCGCTGCGCGGGAGTGCCTGGACAGAGCCGGCGTCAAAGCAGACGAACTGGATCTGATAATCGTGGGCACCATGACGCCGGACATGCCCGTGCCTTCGACGGCCTCCCTGGTACAAAAAGAAATAGGGGCGGTCAATTGCTGGGGGTTCGATCTTTCCGCCGGCTGCTCGGGATTCCTTTTCGCCTTTTCGACCGGCGCGCAGCTGATCGAGACGGGCAGGTATCAAAAGATACTGGTGATTGGGAGTGATGTTCAGAGCTGTTTTGTCGACTATACGGATCCTTCGACCTGCGTGCTGTTCGGGGATGGAGCGGGAGCTGCTCTCCTGGAGCCCTGTCCGGAACCGGGTTATGGAGCCCTGGACTTCATTCAGCACATGGACGGCAATGGAGTAGAGTTCCTTTCGGTGAAAGCCGGAGGGAGCCTCAGGCCTGCTTCGATCGAAACGGTCAAAAACAAGGAACACTTCATTCGCCAGGACGGCAGGCAGGTTTTCAAGCGCGCCGTGACCGAAATGGCTGAAGTGTCCGCGCGGATTCTGGAGCAAAACGGACTGACGGGGGATGACGTCGCGCTCTTTATCCCGCATCAGGCCAACATCCGCATCATAGATGCATGTGCGGCGAGGATGGGGATCGATCCGGAAAAGGTCATGGTCAACATCGACCGCTATGCCAATACGTGCTGCGGCACCATTTCATTATGCCTCTACCAGGCTTTGGTCGAGGAAAAAAGGATCGGCAAAGGCGATTACCTGGTGATGTCCGCTTTTGGAGCGGGATTTACCTGGGGCAGCGTGCTCATCAGGTGGTGGGAGTAGAGCAGGGCGCCGGCCGCTCTTTGGTCAATATTTCGCAGTGTTCAGGATGACAACCCGGAAGGGGGTAATCTCTTCCGGGTTGTTTATTCTTTTTGGGAAAAATGCAATTGATGATTACCCATACTGTTTGGGAGAGGAACAACAAAAAGGAGAATTGATAATGGCAAAAGCGAGTGAGAGCACACTCTACAGCAGCGGCCTGAAAGGTGCTGAGGCCGAGTTTGGAATGCAGGCTGAAAAATGGGGCGTTGGAGAAGTAAACTTTTCCTACGAGGGACATACTCCTTCGCGTGACCGTGGTCTGGTCGTGCTTGGGCCGGAAGAGATGAAAAGAGGCGACATCAGCATGGAGATCGTCTGCATGCGCATGAACCGGACCTATTCGAGCGCCGAGACAATCCGCAAAGTCATGCAGATGATTTTCCATATGGTAAACAACGGCTTCCAGATATTTGTGGTAGGCTGGATTCAGCCCAACAATACTGTAAAAGGCGGGACCGGTTGGACCGTCGAACTGGCCAAGCTTTTCAACCGGCCTTTGAGCGTCTTCGACCAGGATAAGAATGCGTGGTTCTCTTGGGAAAACAATTCATGGGTGGAGAGTGAGCCTGTGATCGAGTACAAGACCTTCGTGGGCACGGGGACCCGGTACCTCAGCGATGAGGGCAAAAAAGCAATCCAGGACCTCTTCCAGCGCTCTTTTAAGGGCTGAGTCTTTCGCGGCGAATCTCGCGGAAAGTAAATGCTTTTATCGTTCTTCAATCAAAAAGGTGTTGAGGCGAATCAAAGATGTTGAGGCGCGGTTTCCCGACCGCGCCGGCACGCTCAGGAAACCGTGCCTCAACCAGACGAGGATGGAAGTTTATATCTCGTTCAAACGGCATCCGTGATACGGCGGCCCGCTGGATCCCGGCTCAGAGGCACTGCCGGGATGACGTTGCCGGGCGCCGGTCCCGAGCGTTGAAGTCCTCATCCTCCGAGCCGATAAGAGCCGGTTTGCCCTCAGCCATGCTGTTCGACATTTTCCGCAGCTCGCAGTTATTGCCGGCATCCCTGAAACTTGATAGGATTCGCCGCTGCAGTCGCATCCATGATTGCTCCAATGCCGATCTGAAGACTGGATACAGATGAAGGTAATCGTAGCGAAAACGGCGGGTTTCTGCAAAGGGGTCCGTGACGCCATCGAAATAACGATGGAAGCCATCCAGAAACGTCAGGATGGGGAAGATATCTGCACCTTCGGACCGCTCATTCATAATCGCCAGGTTCTGATGATGCTCGAAAAAAAGGGCGTCGTCGAACAAAACCAAATCGAGAACTGCTCGGGCAAGAAGGTGGTGATCCGTGCCCACGGTATTCCCCCCACTACTCGACAGGAACTGCATTCCCAGGGGGCGAACCTGCTGGATGCAACGTGCAAACGCGTGGCCAGGGTTCATGCTGCCATAAAGAGGCATGCGCGGCGCGGGTATTACACCATCATCGTCGGTGATGCAGACCATGCCGAAGTAATCGGTCTTCTCGGCTACACGGAAAATCGCGGGATCGTCATCAACAAACCCGAACAGATAGAGAAGCTTCCCGAACACTGGGACAACGTGCTCCTGGTTGCGCAGACGACCCAGAACGAAGAAGTATTCCGTGAAATCGAGGAGGCTTTCCTCCGCAAATACCCCAACGGGATTGTCAAAAACACGATCTGCGATTCTACTCAGGAGCGGCAGGCCGAGGTGAGGAGCCTCTGCACCAGGGTAGAGGCGATGGTCATTGTCGGCGGGCTTCACAGCGGAAACACCGTCCGGTTGTCTGAGGTGGCCCGTGATTGCACCACGCCAACCTTCCACGTGGAGACGGAAGCGGACCTGGATGCCGAGCAGATGTCGCGTTATTCCTGCGTGGGGGTATCCGCCGGGGCGTCCACCCCGAATTGGATCATAAGAAATGTTGTGGAATTCCTCGAAGCGATCAGGCCCGAAGACCAGGGGTTTCGCTGGAAAGTGTTGCTGGAGCGGCTTGCCTACAGCAATTTCTACATAGCCCTGGGCACGGCACTCCTGCCCCTGGCCGCCCAGGCACTTACGGGTTTCTCCGGTTCGGCTGCCTTCAGCATCATGGCCGCTGCCTATGCTTTTGCGATGCATACCTTGAATGTTTATCTCGATCGAGACGCCATCCAGCTGAACGACCCGGTGCGGGCGGCGTTCTACCAGAGATGGAGGCTCGTTTTTACCCGGGCCGGCATCGGATCCGTTGTCCTGGCGCTCATACTCGCGTTGAGCATAGGTACCGTCAACTTTCTCGTCATGCTTGCGCTGATTCTGTTCGGCCTCCTCTACGGTGTGCCTCTTATCGTTCCGACATGGCTGGAGAAGTTCCCGGTCAAAATAAAAGACATACCGACCTCAAAGACTTTTTTTGTTCCCGTGGCCTGGGCGGCTGTAAGCGTAATCCTGCCATACTTCTCGAATACGAGTGCGGTAGGACGGCTCGCTTTCGCGTTCTGGATCATTTTCCTCTTTTGCCTGGTACGGACGACCCTGCATGATTTTTTGGCCGTACAGGGGGACAGGCTGGTCGGGAAGGAAACACTGGTCGTGCTGGCGGGTGAGAAGGAGACCGCCTACTTCACCCTCGGAGTGCTCGTGGTCCTCGTGCTCTCTCTACTCCTCGGTCGTGCAACGGGCCTTGCGACGAACTTCTCGCTTTTCATGCTGATACCGGCCGCGATTTACGGATACTATCTGAAAACGGGATCGGAGAAGAGACTCAGGGAAGACCCCGTCTATGAAACCCTCATCGAAATCGTTCTTATCGGAACCGGCTTGTCGGCCTTGATCTGGAACGTGCTCACCCACTGATTCCAAATTTATCGTCGAACCAATTCATCCCGGCTCGTATATGCAGTCGGGATGAGGGGGCCGGCGCTCCGGTCGAAAACCGGTTGTTCTCTCCATTGGCCATCTCTGCGCAAATGCATCCCGGCGCGAATATCTCGTCAGTTCTTTGCCTTCATTCTTCCATATTCGTTGTCAAGTTCATCCCTATGCCCCTCGGTGTGGCAATAAATTCTAAAATGCTTAACTCCTTGTTTGGACATATGAATATTCGGAACGCCGAAATGTCCGTACCGCTGGGTACGAAAGGAGCAACAAATGCCGGCAGAAAAATATAAATGCACTCTCGAAGAAAAAACCTATGACGAAGGTGAAACAGTATGTGCCGGGAGCACCTGTATGGTTTGTATTACCGGGAAATGGCAATACGAGATCGTCGAACAGGGTTGCGATTGAGCGCAGAGCACAGCATGCAGGCTAGCGCAGCCGGATGAATATGCCGCGGCCATTGCCTCTGGGCGTACCGGTGATATCCGATTGAGACTGCCGTCAGTGGAGGTGTCCATTCAGCTTTAACAGAAAGACGAAAACAAAGGCTGACACGATGTGGAGGGGAAGGCCATGAAGGAGTTCAATCCGTTCAGGATAGCGCAACAGCAGGTGGACCAGGCGGCGGAAAAACTCGGACTCGACCCGGCAACTCACGAACTGCTGCGATGGCCTATGCAGGAGATAAAGGTCGTCCTGCATGTAAAGATGGATGACGGTACGACAAAAATATTCCATGCCTTTCGCATTCAGTACAACACGGCGCGCGGGCCTGCCAAGGGAGGCGTCAGATGGCACCCTCAGGAGACAATCGATACGGTGCGGGCCCTGGCTGCCTGGATGACATGGAAGACTTCCGTTGTCGATATCCCGCTCGGCGGAGGAAAAGGCGGCGTTGTCTGCAATCCGAAAGAGCTGTCGGAAAATGAAAAAGAACGGCTCGCAAGGGCCTATATGCGGGCATTCGCGAAATCCCTCGGCGTCATGAAAGATGTTCCCGCCCCCGATGTCTACACCACCCCGCAGATCATGGCCTGGATGATGGACGAATACGAGACGATTCTGGGTGAAAACCATCCCGGCGTTATTACCGGAAAACCGATAGCTCTTGGCGGGTCGAGAGGAAGAAGCGACGCGACCGCTCGCGGTGGAATATACGCCACCAGGGAAGCCGCGGAAGTGAGCAATATTAATTTGGACGGAGGAACGATGGCCGTCCAGGGTTTTGGAAACGCAGGACAGAACGCCGCGCTGCTGGGAGAAGAGATCCTTGGCCTGAAACTGGTGGCGGCATCCGATTCAAAGGGCGGTGTTTACAACCCGAAGGGAATAAGCGCTGCGGCCCTTGTCGATCACAAGCTCAAAACCGGTGTCGTGCAGGGTTTTCCGGATGCAGAGGATATAACGAATGAAGAACTCCTGGCACTCGATGTAACCGTCCTGTTTCCCGCGGCCATGGAGAACGTGATTCGCGGCGACAACGCGGATAATCTGAAATGCAGAATCATTTGCGAACTCGCAAACGGGCCGACCACGCCCGAGGCCGATCTCATCCTGGATCGGAAGGCGATTGTCGTGCTGCCTGACTTCCTGGCAAATGCCGGCGGGGTTACCGTCTCCTATTTCGAGCAGGTCCAGAATGCGTCGAACTTTTACTGGGAACTGCAGGAGGTGCACTGGAGGCTCGACAAAAGGATGACCCAGGCATTTCGGAGCGTTTATGAAATGAGCCGGAAGAACAAGATAGCCTTGCGGGAAGCGGCGTACCTGGTTGCGATTGCCCGCGTCGCCGAAGCCTGCAAGCTCCGCGGGTGGGTGTGACGGAACGGCTCGGGTTTCGATTCAAAACTATGTCTTAGAAATCCGGAAATCCTATGGATGAAATGAGCAAATGCTATTTTAGAGCATCGGACCTCTGCGCTCCGGACCTCGTTCGCGCCTACCGCCTCTATAACGAAATGATCCGGTTTCCCCACCTGGTTGGGGAAATCCGGATACTCCTTCTCTCTTTCCTGTGTGAACGAGGTCTGATATGCGGAGACTCGATTCGGCAGGATGCGATAGATTTTCTGAAAGCTCTCGGCGAGGAAGTCAATGAGAGGGCTGTCAGCGACCTGGTCGAGACCCTGATCGATATATACTCGGCAAGGCATTTCAGCACGGACGAAATCAGGAACTACATCAATCTCGCACGTAAGCGCGATGCCGTTCACACCCTGAACAAGGTCCTGAACTCCGAAGGGGTGACATGGCGGCAGGTTCACGATGCGGTCAGCGACTTCTGCGCCATTCCTCAGGGAAGCCTGCACATTTCGCCGGACGAAGCCCTTGGCGTGCGTGTCGGCCTCATAACCCGTTTCATCTCCGATCAACTCCCCTTCATCGGGGTCGCCAAAAAGCATATCACCGTCCGGGATATGAGTGAATTGATGGAGCATATTATCTGGAATCCCAGGCGCGGAGGCAGGATCGGAGGAAAAGCGGCCGGGATGTTCCTGGCGTACAAGATCATCTTGCCCCGTTTGGAAGAGCGAGACCCGGAATTCGAAAAATATGTGAGAATTCCCGAATCCCATTACTTCAACTCCGGATTTCTGACCGACTTTCTGGATTCGAACAACCTGTTCGCCTTCCATAGCCAGAAATACAAAAGCCGGGAGACAATCGAATCGGAGTTCGGCCGGATTGCTCAAACCATCGCAAAAGCGGAATTCCCGCCGGATGTGATCATGCAATTCAGGAGCTTTCTTGACAAGATCGGTGAACATCCCCTGATCATCCGATCGTCGAGTCTGCTCGAAGACAACGTCGGGTTCACGTTTTCCGGAAAATACGATTCGGTTTTCATCGTGAACCGCGGAGATATCAACAGCAGGCTGAATGAATTCACCCGGGCGCTCAAACAGGTGCTCACAAGCGTTTTCAGCCCCAGGGCGATTCTCTACCGCCAGGACCACAATCTGCTCGATTTTGACGAAAGAATGAGTGTCCTGGTGCAGAAAGTTGTCGGCAGGCAGTTTGGCGACTATTTCCTGCCGCTGGCGGCCGGGGTTGCATTCTCCCGAAACATCCATGCGTGGACGCCCAAGATAGTCAAAAGCGACGGTCTCTTGCGGATCGTATTTGGACTGGGCACGCGAGCTGTTGACCGCATCGGCCCGGATTATCCAAGAATGGTGCCCTTGAGCCATCCATTGCTGCGACCGGAAGTCGGTGCCGAACAGATAAAGAAATATTCGCAGAAACTGGTGGATGTTCTGGATCTCGGAAGCAGATCCATAAAGACGATTCCGGCGATCGACCTGTTCCGGGAGGTAGACCATCCCGATCTCTATTATGCGGTCTCGCTGGATCGGGAGGGGCATCTTGCTCCGCCGCTTTTCAGGCACCAGGAAATCGAGTCCGGGCATGCCGTCGTCACCCTGGATAACCTTTTATCCAAGACGCCGTTGCCCGAATTGATGAAGAGAATTCTTCACAAGCTCGAAGAAGCTTACGGGCGTCCCGTGGAAGTAGAATTCGCATGGGATGACGGAAAGCTGTACATTCTTCAGTGCCGGACTCTTGCAGCGGGCAGGCTCTCTGAAAAAGTGGTCGTGCCGAAAAATGTTCCCCCCGAGCGGCTGCTGTTTAATTCCGGAATGTGCCTTTTCAGCAGCATGGTCAGGGATATCGAATACTTGGTTTACATCGATCCGAGGGCCTATTCGAAGCTGGCGACCTTTGAGGAGCGGCTTGCAGTCGGGCACCTCGTGAGGAGAATCAACCGGGTACTTGAGAACAAGTGTTTCGCCCTGTTCGGTCCGGGAAGGTGGGGCACCAATGATGTAAAGATGGGCGTCAAGGTGGGATATGAAGACATAAACCGTGCCCGGGTGCTGGCCGAAATCGCCATGAGGGAACTCGACTCGACGCCTGAGCCTTCTTACGGTACGCACTTTTTCAACGATCTCGTCGAGGCCAATATAGTCCCGCTTGCTATCTACCCCGATAACCCCGGCACGGTGTTCCGGGAGGATTTCTTCCGCGGATGCCCGAGCGTGCTTCCTTCGCTCGCGCCGGAATTGGACAGCGGGGAATTGGCCCGCGTGATACACGTCCCGTCATGTACCGACGGCAAATACCTCCAGGTATACCTGAACGGAGACACGCAGGAAGGGGTTGGTTTTCTGGGGTTTCCGGGGGAGGAGTTTTGAAGCGAGAGAGTTCAGTATATGTTCTTACGTTTCAAGGGCCGGGCAGTGGGCACGTTGAAGCGTGTGCCCACCCTACGCCGCTCACCGTTTCCGTGGTGGGCAAATGGCAGATACAGGCAATATATACGGATAGCACCGACCTACTAAGGAAAGAGCGCGAAGCCGGGCAGGGTGGGCAGCGGCGTATTTCCTCGAAGCAACAACATGGGGCACCATCGTGCCCACCGTCCCGCATCCCGGAAAGGCGAAAAAACAGCCCTCATAAATGGTGTTCCTAATCCATCCAGAAATCCGCTAAATTCAGTTCGATCTCCTGGAAGGGTTCCGCGCGGGCTTTATCATCTTCCGCGAAGGCTGCGGAGTAAACCCATATGCCCGATTCGAGTTTGAATACCTCGAGAGTCTTCGCAAGGGGGTCTATGAACCAGAGACAGGAGACTCCATGCCGTGCATAGATCGGCATTTTCCTAACTCTGTCCAGGGAAGCGGTAGAAGGAAAGAGAATTTCGCAGACCCAGTCCGGAGCAACCGCAATCCAGTTCTTTTCCGGAATCCCCGGGAATCGCTCCTTCCTCCAACCGGAGAAGTCCGGAACCAGGAGGTCCTCGCCAAACATAATCTCCTGTTCGAGGAGGATGACCCATCCGCCGGGGCCGCCCTCTCCAAACCGATAGGGCGGGCCCAACCTCGTGCTCAAAACAAACTCCAGATTCG
This sequence comes from Pseudomonadota bacterium, assembly GCA_023416335.1. The sequence continues at coordinate 11,420 of JAEZHY010000124.1, forward strand.
AATGCCTTGGTGAAGGCCTGGGGGTTACTACCAATTCTCCATCAAGGATCTCGCCGGTCATGTTATCCGGGATCGTATACAGATCGTCGTATGTGGCACTTCTCTTTGCCGGTTCGGACATGGTGACTCCTTCTCTGTGGCGGCGGTTCTCAGACCCCGTCAGGAAACGGATGCAGCATGAAATCGGCGAGCACCAGCAGCACCATGGCTTCGCAGACCGGGATGATTCTCGGGATCGCGGAGATGTCGTGGCGGCCTTCGATCGTAATTTCGGCAGGCCGGCTCCGGGAGTCAACGGTACGCTGCGGTTTTGAAATAGAAGGAATCGGCTTGACTGCGGCACGGAGCACGATGTCCATCCCGGTGGAGATTCCGCCCAGGATTCCGCCGGCATGGTTGGAGGCGTAACCCTCGGGAGTGATCGGATCGTTGTTTTCGCTTCCGAGCATGGTTGCGGCCCTGAAGCCTTCTCCGATTTCAACACCTTTTACCGCGCCTATAGACATTAGGGCTGCTGCAAGCCTGGCATCCAGCTTGTCGAATACCGGCTCGCCAAGACCCGCCGGACACCCTTTGGCGCAAATCCCCACAATGCCTCCGGCCGAATCGCCCGCTTCCCTGAGTTCTCGCAGGCGGGCCTCGATACGTTCGGCGGCTTCCCTGTCGGGACAATAGAACGGGTTGCGGCCGATCTCTTTCTGATCGAAACCGCTGCATTCAACTCCGCCGAGTGCCAGAGTAAAAGCATGGACGGTTATTCCATGGCGCTCAAGGAGATATTTCCTGGCGACCGCACCGGCGGCGACCCGGGCTGCGGTTTCCCGTGCGGAACTCCTTCCGCCTCCGCGCCAGTCCCTGATTCCGTATTTCTGCTCGTAGGTCCTGTCCGCATGACCGGGGCGGTAGAGTTGAGAGATCTCCGAGTAATCGCCGCTCCTGACATCGCGGTTATAAATAATGAGGCTGATCGGGGTGCCGGTTGTCACGCCTTCGAAAACCCCGGACAGGATCTCCACGCGATCGGCTTCCCCGCGGGGCGATGTGAGGGCTTTCCCCGGGCGGCGGCGGTCCAGGTCTGTCTGG
>JAEZHY010000151.1 GCA_023416335.1 Pseudomonadota bacterium
CACCCCTGCCGCCCCCCGAGTCAGGTTGGAAGCCGCAATTTCCATCACGGGCAGCACGGATTGTCGAATCAGGGAGCAAAGCGCAAGAGGCCCAGCGATCAGGCAATACATGAGGCAATGCGATGAAGTTTTTGAAGTGTATTGCAGGCTCGTGGTTACCAAGGTGAAGGGGCTGTTGCCCAATTACTGAGAAGCTGGTTTGTACCGAGAAAGCCGGTTTGCCGGAGTTCGGCGGAGAGTTCCCATCTCCGTCATCCCGGCAGCGTATTTTAGCCGGGATCCAGTGGGGTCGCCATGTTGGACGCGGTTTGAACGTTGAAACTTCGCTCTTGAATGGAAAGCAACTTAAGATGAGAACGGCAGCGCTGTAGGGTGGGCGCCCCGGAATTTGGGGTGCCCACCGGCCGGCCATCCCAATAGGCTCTGATCCAAGGGAGAGGCGGTGGGCACGGTGAAGCCTGTGCCCACCCTACGGCCGCTCACCGTACACCCTTATTGCAGTTCCATAAAAGTGGGGCCGCCATGCAACCGGCACTGTCCGAACCAGGTAAAAACTTCGAGCCTGTTGAGTTGAAGCACCGTTTCCCGACCGTGCAGCCGGGGGGCTAGGGAACCGAAAAATGTACCCTTCGATCAAAGAAGTGATTCCACGAGATGACTATAGCCTCTATCTCGTCTTTGAAAATGGCGAGGACGGGGTTCTGAATATGCAACCAATGCTTGATTTTGGTATATTTCAGCGAATCAAGGATTTGGATAAATTCAAGCGCGTCCGGATCGCATTCGATACCATCGAGTGGGACTGCGGTGTCGATCTCGACCCGGAATATGTTTATGCTCGATGCAAAACGCAGCCGTCTTGAATCTGAAGTTCCGATAGTGCTACTCTGGCAGAGTCCCTGACCGACTGATGCCGTTTTGTATCATCCGAGGTACTTTTGATCCGAAGGCACGGTCGGGAAACCGTGCCCAACTCTGTAAAGGTATCACAACAAGCCTATCATTCGCGAATGATTGACCGCCGATGCAACACCGTCCCAACTCTTCGTTCCAGCACGCCTTACCCCCAAAATTTGACTTGCGAACCTTCGGTAATTAATTCCTAAACAGGTATTTATCTCGGATTTTCCAGCCGGTTCCGTCAGTGTGCCTTTGGATACCGATTCTTCCTGATGGAACGCCGGCTCCCATATCCTTACCTGTCTTTGCCCGGAAGGTGTCCCATGAACCTGAACAAAATTTTGTTTCCAGTCGATTTATCGGAGTTCTCCTCAAAGATTGTCCCCCAGGTGATTTCGGTCGCCGAGAAATTCAGCGCGGAGATACATCTGGTCGCAGTGGTCGAACCCGAAAGGTTCGGAACTCCGATCACGCAATCGCTCGGCCGACTCGAACCGGAATCCGATGAACAGGCCGAGAGGAGATTGCAGGAATTCGAACAGGATTCGTTTGTCAATTATCGCAACGTGAAAAGGGTCCTGCTTCACGGACACCCGGCCACGGAGATTCTGAAGTACATCAACTCAGCCGGAATCGACCTGGTGATAATGGCAACCCATAGAAAAAAGGGACTGGAGAGGGCACTGTTGGGAAGTGTGGCCGATGAGGTAATCCGGAAATCCCCCGTGCCGGTCATGAGCATCAACCCGCAGGAACACGAGATGGGATGGCGCGTATCGAACGTCAGGCCGGAGGAGGAACTGAAACTGCGTCCCAACTGGCGGGAAGGTCCCCAGGGACAAAGCTGAAATTTTCACTCAACCGATGGGATCGAAATCTTCTTTCGAGCGTTTTTCGGGTCGTGTGTAAAGCAATAGAGGAACGCGGCGGCGGCAACGCCCGCAAAAGCCATGAAAAAGGGGCTCTGATAGCTATCGGGGCCCGTCTTCCCGCCTGAGAAGTTTTCGAGAACCCACCCCATGATATGTATATAGGCTCCGACCCCGAGCATAGTGAAGAAATTGATGCCGGTCAGAGCCATCCCGGACATCTCCGACGGCATGACGGCCTTTATATGCGCATACATTACATTGCCCAGACCGGAGAAGAATCCGAGCGAGAAAAAGATGCCGGCCTGGGACAAAACTGCGCTCTGCCCCCATGAATAGACGAAACACAGCTCCGTAGCGGCCATTCCGATCAGGCCCAGCACCGTAACGTATTTGGGAGACCCGAAAATTCTGTCTGAAAGCCAGCCCCCGATCGAGCAGCCGCCGACATACCCCAGTGTCGTCAGGACAAGAAGATTGCCGGCCTGCACCGGCGAAAGACCGAAACACTCCATGAGATACGGACCGGCCCACAACCCCTGGATGGCCATGAGCGTTCCGTATCGGAAAAACGTCCCGAATGAAATGAGCCAGTAATCCCGGTTGAGCATGAGCAACTTCAAAGATGCAGCAACATCGATCGAGGGGGAATTCCCGGATGAGGATTTTCCGCCGGTTTTCGTGTAAGGCTCGTCCCGGACCGTAACGAAGAACAATAGAGCGAGCACCGCTGTTGCAATCCCGATGGCAATAAAAGACCACCTCCAGCCAATCTCGGCAACGAGCAGCGCCAGCGGCGTACTTGACCCTACACTGCCCAGGGTACCGATTCCCAGCATCAGGCCGGACATGGTGGCAAATTCTCCGGGCGGAAACCATCGCGTAAAGAGCTTCATTCCACCCATAAAATTCCCCGCCATGCCGAAACCGAGAAGCATTCTGCCGGCAAGGGCGCCGTAAAAACCCTCCGACAATCCAAACAGGCACGAACCAAAGGCACCGACAAGAGTCAGCACAGACATTATCAGCCGTGCCCCCAGACGGTCGAGAAGAAGTGCAATGGGGATTTGAGTAACGGCAAATGCGTAAAAGAAAGAAGCGCTCAGCATTCCGAGCGTTTCCGATGTCAGGGCAAGACCCTGGCGAAGCTGGGGCGCAATGATCGCGTTCGAGGCCCTGTAAAACTGGGAACAGAAGACAAGCACGGAAACAAAAAGAAAGAGCAGGAGTTGCAATCGGAGCATGTACGAAGGTCGTATATCGGAGGTCGGAACTCCCAGTTTGTCCCCGACGACCACAGGGTCGGACACATTTAAAGTGGAGGCAGAAGATCGGATTTCGGTTTTTCCCCGTTCCTTCGCGTTTCGCACAGTCCCAAATCCCGTCTCGTTACAGTCAGGCCGGGACCGCTTCCATCGCGAAGTCCATTAGATCCATGCCGGCGCCCGGAAACTTGCCGCTCCCCGCTGGACTGTCAAGCATCTTTCCGATACTCAATCCCAGACTTTCGATTTCCGGAATCCGACCTTCGCCTCCCGATCGCTTTTACCTGTTCGGCGAATGGCCGCAGGCGATCCCACCGATGATGATCTTCTGAATGTTCGTGGTACCTTCTACCATCTGGAAGGACTTCACGTCACGGTAAAAGCGCTCAATAGGATATTCGGTTGAAAATCCATAAGAGCTGAATATTTTCATGGCCTCATTGGCAGCCTTCACTGCGGATTCCGAAGCAAAGTACTTGGCCACCGAGGTCTGAAGCTGATTGGGCAGACCCTTGTCTTTCAGGAATGCGGCGTTGTAGACAAGGAGCTGGGCTGCCTGGTGTTCGGCAACCATCTCCGCAATCTGGGCTTGCACGAGCTGGAATTTCGATACGGGCTGTCCGAACTGGGTCCTTTCGTTTGCATACTTGATCGCCAGATCGAGGCAGGCTCCTCCAACTCCGATCGCCCCCGCCGCGCAACTGATGCGCGTATTGTTCAGCATCCACATGCAGATTTTGAATCCATCGCCCGGCTTCCCGAGCATGCAGTCTTTGGCGACTTTCGCGTCATCGAAGATGACTTCGCCGGTCGGCGAGCAATGAAGGCCGAGCTTGGTTTCGATGGCGCTCGTGCTGACGCCCTGAGTATTTCTCAGATCGATGACAAAGCAGCTTATACCCTGGTATTTCTTCTCGCGGTCGGTGTAGGCATAGACGAGGCCGTAATCGCCGACGGGAGCGTTGCTGATCCACATCTTCTGGCCGTTCAGGACCCAGTGGTCCCCCGCGTCTTTTGCCGTGAGCTTTATGCTGGATACGTCCGACCCGGCATTGGGCTCGGAGATGGCGAAAAAGCCTATTTTCTCACCGGATACCCAACCCGGTATGTACTTCTCCTTCTGTTCCTCCGTTCCGAATTCGTTTACCGTCACCGCGGGACCGATGTTCTGCAGGTTCGGAGGCAGGCGCCAGGACGGGGAAACTCTTGCGAGTTGTTCTGTAATGAGCACCGATTCGACATAACCCATTCCGTTTCCGCCGTATTCTTCAGGAAGGCAGCAGCCGAAAAAGCCCAGGTCCCCCATCTTCCTGACAATTTCAGGCCGGAACCGGTGTTCCTTTTCGTCCTGTTCCATTAAAGGCCGGATCTCGTTTTCCGCAAAACGCCTCGCCTGCTCCTGGACCATTCTCTGTTCTTCATTCAATAAGAAATCCATTCAACTCTCCTGTTACTGTCGTTTCAGCATGAGCGCGAACTGTACCCGAAACGTCACCGCAAGTTGCAGCCGATATCCGCCGGCTAATCAAATATTCCTTGAAAAATCCGCTGGTTCCCAAGCTCCTGCTTGGGAACCCCGACTTTAGAAGCTCCAGCTTCCCTCCAAGGGCCGGATGGTGGGCACGATAAAACTTGTGCCCACCCTACCCGTCTCACCGCTTACATTCATAACAATCCACCTAATGCCCCCCAGGTTGCGGACGATTACTTGTCTCATCCGTCAGGCGGCTTTCTGCGGATCGTACATCTTCTCCCGGATGAACAACCCCGGAATGACTCCGGTGAAGAAATAGGCTCCACCCATTACGATCAACCCGAGCCCGATCGAATACTCCGTTGCGATCACGCCTATGGCCGTTGGTGCGATGGCGGCCCCGATACGTCCGACATTATAGGCCCCGCCGACCGCGGTCCCTCTTATCTTCGTTGCAAAGCTCTCCGTCATGTAAGTGGCGTTGACCCCGTAGGGAACACCGTAGAGAAAGCCGAAGAGGGTCAGCAGGATAATGATGTTTTCCGGCGAATGATACATCACGATCAGGGGCAGAAAGACCGCCGTCGCGATGCCGCCGCACGCGTAAATCCACCGGCGTCCGAAAACGTCGGCAAGGTAGCCTGCGACGATCTTGCCGAGGATCATCGCCGTGTAGGTTCCGACGAGATACCCGGTCATTTTCGTGAAGTTGAATTTCAGCTCGCTGACAATGTAGGTCGGCAGCCAGTTATTTACGCCGTAATAGCCGAACTGGAGAAAGCCGGCGGTAAGCGACCAGAGGATGAACATCTTCCTGTAACCGGGATCGGCAAAGATAACGTTCCATTGGCTCTCTTTTTTTGTCTTCTCCGCCTTTTCCGTCTTTCGCTCCGCGGAACGTCGGGCGGCAGCTTCCACCCAACTCGGAGGCTCGGGAACCAGTCTCTGCATAAGCACGGCCATGACGACCGGAACCAGAGCGGTGGCGAAAAGCCAGCGCCAGCCGTACACGGGGATGATCGCACCGGCGAGGATCGTTGCCACAACGTACCCAACAGACCATCCGGCCTGCAGCGTTCCAAGCACAGTCGTTCGACGGCTCGTTGGAACGTATTCCGCCATGAGCGTGTTGCACACGACATACTCGGCCCCAAGTCCCAGGGCAGAGATGAACCGGACACAGGCAAACTGCCAGTAGCTCTGCGTAAGCCCGAGCATGGCGGTGCCGAACGAAAAGACGAGAATCGTTCCGACTACCGTTTTGACTCGTCCGTAGCGGTCGGCCGCCCATCCGCCGACTATACCGCCAATTGCCATTCCCAACAGCGAATAGCTTGCAAGAGATCCAGCCTGAACTTTGGAGATTCCGAGAGCCGGCATGAGACTTGGGAGGCTGTAAGAGAGAAACATCAGGTCCATGCCGTCGACCATCAGTCCCAGGAAGCCGAATATGAGAACTATGATCCAAAGCCGCTCGCTGGGTTGAGCGATACCGGCCTCGACCGTCCCGGAGGGCACTGCATTTACATACCCATTTCCTTTTTCACTCATCTAAAAACCTCCCGACCTGACTTTAGTTAAATTTCGGCTACTTGTTGTCTGCCGTTCCCTCTCCTCTTCCCGAGTACCGCGCACGCATCGGCCCCGGGTTATTTTTTGAAAACCGGTTTCCGCTTCTCAGAAAGCCGACATTCCCTCTTCCCTTTCAGGCGAGCTGAAACAGCCGCCGGGGTCAAAGACTCGGCGGTCTCAACTTCGCGCTGCCACAGCTCAACCGATACCCTCCAAAATGACGGCAACCCCCTGCCCTCCGCCTCCACAGATCGTCTCCAGGCCGAAGGAAGTACCGCGTCTTCGCATCTCGTGCAGCAGGGTGACCATCCGCATCCCACCCGTAGCGCCTATGGGATGTCCCAGCGAGATCCCGGAACCGTTCACATTCACCTTCAGTTCGCATTCCTGCGACGAAAGGCCCATGATTTTGGCATCAGCCAGCACCTGGGATGCAAAAGCCTCCTGGATTTCGATAAGGCCGATGTCCTCTATTGAGAGGCCGGCTTTCTGAAGCGCCTTGTCGACCGCCATTGCCACGGCCGGATAGGTAAGTGTGGGATCGCACGCCGCGTTCGCACCTACGACAAACCTTGCAATAGGTTTGAGCCCCATCCGGCGGGCTACGCTCTCGGCCGCCAGCACGACAACTCCCGCGCCGTCGTTTTCAGACGATGAATTTCCTGCCGTGCAGATGCCGTCCGGATACACAGCCTTCAACCGGGAAAGCTTTTCGAGACTCGTATCCGCCCGGGGAGTTTCATCCTGGCTGAAATACTCGACCTGGCCTTTTTTCCCTGCTATCGGCACCGGCACGATCTCTTCGCCGAATTTGCCTTCCGTCATCGCCGCGCACGCGCGCTGATGACTCCTGAGCGCCCACTCGTCGGCAGCCTGCCTGCTGATGCTTTCAGCCCTTCCCGCCGCCTCCGCCCAGGTCATCATCGAGTTCAGTTCGCCGTAGCGCTCTATCGGCTGAGACATGACCCTGGCACGCTGGATCCGGTCAAAAAAGGGAACTCCCCACATCGGAAGGGCACCGTGGCCGCGCGGCATGAACCCCCATTTCTTGTCCGTCCGGCCGCCCAGCCCCCATCTGATCTCACCCGGCAGGTAGAGTTCGGCCTGGCTCATCGAATCCAGCCCGCCGGCCACTACGAAATCCGCATTTCCGGTCTGAATCTTCAGTGCCCCGATGATGACGCTGTCGACGCCCGAGCAGCAGCGGCGGTCGATCGTGATCGCCGGGACAGTCTCCGGCCAGCCCGCAGCCAGAACGGAATACCGGGCGGCATTGGCGCATTCGCCGTTCTGATAGGACTGGCCCATAACGACCTCATCCACCAGTCCCGGATCGATACCGGCTCTCTTCACAACCTCACCGAGAACGAGCGCGCCGAGTTCATAGACGGGGATCGATTTCATCGTGCCGCCGTAAGCGCCGATCGGCGTACGCACTCCGGATAGAATTACGACCTTTTCCATAGGGACCTCACATCTGCTTCGATTATCGGGAAGTTTTCCGCCATCAGGACTTCTTCATCGTTCCGTCCGGATTGTACTCATACCAGCCCCGCCCCGCTTTTCGGCCGAGGTGCCCCATCTTGACCTTCCGACGGAGGATCGCCGGAGGGTAAAAGCAGGGGTCCCGGGTTTCCTCGTAGATCGACATCAGGGCGCCGTAGGTCACATCCAGTCCGACCATGTCCCCTATCTCGAATGGCCCCATTTTCCTGCCGGCAGCCAGGCGCAGCCCTTTGTCGACATCTTCGACCGTTACCACGCCCTCTTCCACCAGCCGCATCGCTTCGATATTTGCGCGATAATTGATCCGGTTGATTACGAAGGCGGGAACGTCGCGCTGAACCAGGATCGGTTCCTTCCCGACCTGCCTGACGAAGGCAACTCCAGTGTCGAATGTTTCGGCGCTCGTCATCATTCCCCGGATCACTTCCGCTGCGGGCATCATGGGAACGGGCGAGAAGAAATGGATGCCCACCACCCGCTCCGGCCTGCTCGTCTGCCCCGCCAGATCGGAAATAGAAATCGCGCTGGTGTTGCTTGCCATAACGGCATCGGGTCCGACCGCCTTATCCAGCTTTTGGAAAACCTCCCGCTTAAGCTCCGCGTTTTCGAAGACGGCTTCGATTGCCAGATCCGCTTCCCCTGCCGCCTCGATTTCGCTCGCAATCCGGATCCGGCCCATAACCGCCTCGACCGGCCCGGAGACCGTTCCCTTTTCCACGAATTTGCCTACCGACCAGGAGATATTCTTCAGGGCTTTCTCTAGAGCTTCAGCTTTAACGTCGAACAGGGTCACATTGAGTCCGGATTGGGCACAGGCCTGAGCTATGCCGCTTCCCATCAAACCGCTTCCGATAATGAATACCTTCTGAATTTTCATTCTCATTAATCTCCCCGGCTTTTGTTTCTGCTCCCTGGCCCTACTCTGCCGGCGCCCCAAGAATCAGACGCTGTGGATCCACCTCTTCGCGCAGGGTCCGGAGTTCCTCGTCGGTGGGCGGATCGAACGGCCGTGCCCGGCTGATGTCCAACGGGAATCCGGTGTTTTCCGCGACCTTCTCCGGACTTACTCCCGGATAGGTCTCGGCCAGGTACATCTCCTTTGTGACGTCGTCGAATTTCAACACTCCCATGTTTGTAACCACGGCCATCGGCCCGCCCCGCCGAAATCCGGCCCTCTTTCGCGCGTCCCCCCCGGTCAGCCACCCCGGGCTGCTCAGGTAATCGACCTTCTCCACGAAACGCCGTTTCTCGTGGCTCATGAAAATGATCATCCCGTATGCGAAGCTGAACGCGTCGCACGCCCCTCCCGCTCCGGGAAAACGATTCCTGGGCCTGCAGTAGTCGCCCAGGCAGGTTGAGTTGATGTTGCCGAATCTATCGATTTGCGCCGCCCCCACGAAACCTATGGTCCGCAGCTTCGGGTGCGCCAGGAGCGACAGGGATTCGGCTAGACCCGAGTTAATCGACGTTCCCACCATGACGCGTGGATCGGCCACGGAGAGCGGCAGTTCCTCAAGTGATGGATCGATTCCGCCCGTTTCGAAGAAGACCGTCGCTCCGGGCGCATGGATGCGCTTGGCAACGGTTGCAGCAAGCAGCGACACTCCCGTGCCGGCAAAAAGGATGTCGCCGTCGTTAACGAATCGGCCCGCACTGATGGCCATTATTTCACGAGACGTATAATTCGCCATTTCGAACCTCCTAGCGCCTGTCAAGACCGGGCGCATACCCGATTGCCGGGTTCGCCCTGATGTTCAGGAGATCTTCCATTCCCACCTTCGCCAGGTACTGCTCCTGCGTCTCGAAAGGATAGACCCACTCGTCGAGGTACTTTTTGAAATCGTCGTCTTTCTTCGACATTTCGGCGCAGATGCGAAGGTGCCTGGAATCGTAATCGTAGAAGTAATGGCATGCGGTCGGGTGAGCGCCGAAAGGAGCGCGCACGACCGCATCCACCAGGAAGTGCGGGAGGCTGTTCTGATCTGGATCGCGGCGGAGGAACTCCGTCGGGACGATCTCCTCGCATGTCACGATGACCAGTTTGGCCGCTTTGGCTTCTTCGAGGTCCGCGAAGGTCAGTCCTTTCAGCCGGACCGTACCGTCTTCACCCACGTACTGCGCATGGATCAGCGCAACGTCCGGGTTTAATGGCGGGAGCAGTACGACGTCTCCCTCCTCCTCGTTCCAGGGATTTCGCATGACTTTGAGCTTGTGGCGGGGTACCTGGCCCGTTCCGCGGATTTCCTGCGGAAACCCCATCTTTGCGACAATATCGGTTTCCAGTCCGGAAGTCGTTGCGATGAAAGGCAATCCCATAGCACCGGCCATGAAGCGCAGGATCATGTGGAAGTTCGAATAGTCCTCGACCTGGATTTCTCCGGAGCAGACCGATTTTCTGAACCTGATGCCGGTCGGAGCAAAACGCGCAACCCCTCCGTAAGCCAGTTCCACCCGACTCACACATCCCGCTCCAATCAGCAGTTCCATGCCCTGGCCGTGTGAGTGGACCACCAGGTAGATATCTTTCCTGCCCTGTCGGATCATTTCCCGACACAGGGTCATCGGATTGCGATTTGTTGTGAAACCGCCCAGGGTAACCTGATCGCCGTCCTTGATCAGGCCGACTGCCTCCTGGAGGCTCATGAATTTGCCGCCTTTTTTCAACTGCGCATTTCCCTCCATAGTCTCCCTTGGCACCTCCGAGATAGATGGTGATCGTGGTTATTTGTGAAACTATTCCTGAAGTTCAAAAAAGCGTTCCACCAATTGGCGACATGCCCCGGCTCGAAGGCAGCCGGTCGGCTCATCGCATCTGGTCCTTCCAATTGGACCGGATATTCACAAAGTGGCTTCTGACACTCTTTTCGGCCAATTCAGAGTCCCTGCTTTTCAGGGCCTCCAATATCGCCGTGTGGTCGGCAATGGACGAAGTCACCAGGCTCAGATCGCGGTAATAGGTCCGAGTCAGCCAATACCAGCCGGGGGCGCGCATAATGCTCGAAATGCTCTTCTTCAGTACCGAGTTGTCGGTGGCCCTGATTATGGCGGCATGGAATTCAAAGTTGAGCTGCGTGCAGCGGTTGAGATCCCCGGTCTTGAACTGTTCCCCCATGTTCCCGATGTTGGCTTCGAGGCGCATAAGCTGCTCTTCCGTAAGCTTCGTCGCCGCCAGATTGGCCGCAAAACCTTCCAGGCATCCAAGCACGGTGTAGGTCTCCTCGAGTTCTTCCGGGCTTAGCTTCCGGACGTATTTCTTCTTGAACGCATTGACCACGACGAGCCCTTCGGACTCGAGGAGACGGATCGCTTCACGAATGGGAGCGCGACTCACGCCGAACCAGTCCTGCAGTTCCGCTTCGGTCAGAGGAGTACCGGGTTTCAGTTCCTGGTATAGAATGGCTCTGGAGAGAGACTTGTAGATCTGTGCGACGACCGAGGACGGCCTGGTCAGATTCTCCGGTTTCATAAATACCTGTTCTTTCTGCCCTTTCAGGCATAAGAAGCAGGGACGACAGACAGGCCCCTTCGGAATCAGCGAAAAGACTCGAATCCAGAGATGGAAATCACAGCAGCACGCGGTTCACGGTCAAAGGGGGGACACGTTCGTTCTACCCCGCGACTCAATGATGATTTTATGTGAATCTGAAGCTGAGAAAGACCGCTGAAGACATTTCCCGGAGAAGGAGTTTTTTGTCGAGAAGCGGAAAGAGGTGAGAGCGAGTTGACTGCCTTCAGCATTGTATATCTGCAGATTGTCGACAATTGAATAGAAGAACATCGCGGTTCTGTCAAGAAAAAACGGAACCCAAACTGATAAATGTGAAGTATTTCACTTTTATCGCAGCCGATCATCGGTCACTTCAAAGACTTCCAGACAGCGGCCGCACGTCCAAAACCGACATCCGTTGTGCTTTCATGAGTATAGCGTCGATCTTGCGGTCGTCCACCGCACAACTACATTATTGGAGACAAGAAATGATCGCAATTAACATATATTCTTGTATCAGAAGATCGAGGACTGAACTATGGATGAGACGCATTTGATAGAAAGAGTCGATCCGGCAAAGCTGCAAAGAAGTCTGGGGTGGCTTCAGGCAATTGGCGTCGGCCTGGCTTTGCTCGGGTTCACTGCAGCATATGCGCCCTTTTGGACTTCGTTCTCCATCGATAATATCATCGGAGGTCTTTACGTCGCAGCCGGAGCAATGTTTATCGCGCACACACTGCGTTCGGTCATAAAGGAAAGCTTCTTCGCCGAGCGGATCTTCGGCCTTTTATATCTGGGGGCCGGAATACTCCTCCTGGCGCATCCGCTTGAAACGGTGCTCGCACTGACGCTGTTTGCGGGCATTTGCCAAGTCTCGAAAGGCGCTCTTGAAATGATGTTTTCAACCCGGCTGAATACCGTGAAGAACAGGCAGTGGCTGGTGCTCGGCGGGCTCATTTCGATTTTGACGGGCATTGCGATTCTCGCAGGACTTGCGGCGCTCGCCCCCTGGGCGGTGTCGGTTCTTGTCGGCATGGACCTGGTGTTCAGCGGCCTTTCCGTATTTGCCCTCAGCCACGCAGCCAGGGAAAGTGCGACCGAAGGCAGGGTCTTTTGTATTGGCGATGCCTGCCCTGTTCGGTAAATTCTGTGAACAGGTGACGGTGAGCAGTGAACAGAAAAGCAGCAGGAGTGAAATCGATACTGTCGAAACCTCTTGCCTCCGGCACGGGCAACGTTGCCCGTGTCATCCGGGGGAAGCGCGGCCCCGCCGGATCCCGGCTCGAAAGCTCTGCCGGATGACGAAATTGAGGGCTCCGTCGAAAAATGCCCGGGAACCGGATCCGTTTAAGTTGAGGCACGGTTTCCCGACCGTG
>JAEZHY010000258.1 GCA_023416335.1 Pseudomonadota bacterium
GCGGCGCAGGGGGTGTGGGGGCCGCCGGTCCCCACGCTATTTGGATTCTTCTCTCTTATGAACGCAACTCCGTATCAAAGGCCTGCGGAGCTTAACCCATCGCTCTTGCTGAGCAGCAGGATACGAAACTCACGAAAGAAAGCATCGCCCCTCCCGTTCAGGTTCGATTCCTTTTCGATCCGGGAGATGGAAGAGCCGTTATCTTCCATTCCGCTCGCAGCTGTCATAAGTTAATGAAATATCAGTAAGAAACTTGTGGCAGCACAGCACGCCGGTTTAGATCGAAGGAAATAAAACAACAGGAGGAAACAGCATGAAAGCAGTCGTGTTTCACGGAGTCGGCGACATTCGGCTGGATAATGTCCCGGAACCCCGAATCGAGAAACCGACGGACGCCATTGTTCGTCTTACGACGAGCGCCATTTGCGGGACCGATCTTCACATGGTCAGGGGGACTCTGCCCGGAATGGAGCCCGGAACCATTCTCGGTCATGAAGGCGTGGGCATCATCGAGGAGGCCGGCCGGGCCGTGAGGAACCTCAAAAAGGGCGATCGCGTCCTGATCCCTTCCACCATAGCCTGCGGGTATTGTTCCTACTGCCGCGCGGGATATTACGCCCAATGCGACAACGCAAATCCGAACGGGCCCCGGGCGGGTACCGCCTTCTTCGGCGGCCCGAAGACGAGCGGTCCCTTCAATGGCCTTCAGGCCGAATATGCCCGCATTCCCTTTGCCAATGTAGGACTCATGAAGGTCCCCCATGCGTTATCGGACCATCAGGCCATTACGATTTCGGATATCTTTCCGACCGGCTATTTCGGAGCGGACATTGCCGAGATAAAGCCGGGAGACGTCGTGATCGTTTTCGGATGCGGTCCGGTCGGCCTCATGGCAATCGTCAGTGCGCTGCTTTTCGATGCGGGGCGCGTAATCGCGGTCGACCAGGTTCCGGACCGCCTGGAACGCGCGAAAAGACTGGGTGCCGAGGTCATCGACTTTAGCCGCGAGGATCCGATCGAGATCATAATGGAACTGACGGGCGGCATCGGTGCCGATCGTGTCATCGATGCGGTGGGCGTGGATGCCGAGATGCCGAAGGGTGGGCCCGTTGCGGAAAAACTCAAGAAGCAGCGTGAAGAGTTCAGCAAAGAGGTACAGACGATCGCGCCCCAAAAGTCCGACAAATGGGTGGCGGGAGATGCCCCTTCGCTGGTGCTCTCCTGGGCCGTGCAGGGCATTGCCAAAGCCGGGACTCTCAGCATTATCGGCGTCTATCCCGAGGCGGCCAAAACTTTTCCCGTAGGTCTGGCCATGAACAAGAACCTCACCATTCAGTCCGGTAACTGCAACCACCGCAAGTACATTCCCATTCTGATCGATATTGTGAAGAGCGGGGTTGTGGATCCATCGAAATTCCTGACGAATCGGGAAAGTTTTGCATCGGTGATCGACGCTTACAAGGCGTTCGACGAAAGGCAGCCGGGGTGGATCAAGGTTGAACTGACCGACATGGAGCATGGCGAAGTGGAGACCGAACTCGCCGCGTAATATGTATTTGCGTCCAAGCTGATACTATAAAAGCGAGGGGGGCGCAACCCTCACACCCCCTGCGCCGCCTTGCGGCTTACCTGGCGCTTGCCGTAGTGCACCGCAAATGCACCGGGGCAGACACGGCAAGCGCCGAGCGATCGCAAGCTATCCTAGCGCAGCGGCTATGGCTTTTCCCGTCTCTTCGGTTGTGCTCTTACCTCCCAGGTCCGGGGTGCGGATTTTGCCCTCGGCCAATACGTTTTCAATGGCCGTCTCCACCATGGCGGCCGCCTCCGGATATCCCAGGTGCTCCAGCATCATTGCGCCGGACCAGATCTGGCCGATCGGGTTTGCAATGCCCCGGCCCGCGATGTCGGGTGCCGATCCGTGTACCGGCTCGAACATCGACGGGAATTTCCCCTCCGGGTTGAGGTTGGCGGATGGGGCTATGCCAAGGCTGCCGGTGGTTGCCGGTCCCAGGTCGGACAGGATGTCTCCGAAAAGATTGCTGCCCACGATAATGTCGAAAAAGCCCGGGGTGAGAACCATTTTGGCACAGAAAGCATCGATGTGGAGCTGGTCGGCCTTGATATCCGGGTAACGCGCGCCGGTTCCCCTGAAGATCTGATCCCAGAAGGGCAGCGTGTGGACTATTCCGTTTGACTTGGTGGCAGAAGTCACGTGCGGCCTGTTGAGTCTCCCGGCCAGTTCGAAGGCGTATTTGACAATTCTTTCCACCCCGTGCCTCGTAAATATTGCTTCCTGGATGGCCATTTCGCGCGGGGTCCCCTCGTAGACGCGTCCTCCGACCTGGGAGTACTCCCCCTCGCAGTTCTCGCGCACAACATAGTAGTTGATATCCCCGGGCCTGACCTTCGCCAGGGGGCTCTCAACCCCCTTGAAAAGCCGTACCGGCCTGAGGTTCACATACTGGTCGAAAGTGCGTCGGATAGGGATCAGCAGCCCCCAGAGGGATACATGGTCGGGAACCTCCGGGTGGCCGACCGCACCGAGAAATATGGCGTCCCTGGTCGACAGGATCTCCATGCCGTCTTCGGGCATCATGCGGCCGTGCTTGCGGAAATAGTCGCAACCCCAGGGGACTTCGTGCCAGTTGAACCGGATTCCGAATTTCCGGCCCGCTTCCTCGACAACCCGCAATCCCTCGGGCATTACCTCCTTGCCGATTCCGTCCCCGGCTATAACGGCGATATCGAAAACGTTCTTACCCGCGTTCTTTGGTTCCATTTGTCAGTTCCCTTTCAGCAGGTTCTCGACGACACTGACGGCTGCAAATGCCGGCTTATACGTATTTGTACAAAGCTGATACTATAAAAGCGTGGGGGTCGCAACCCCCACACCCCCTCGCCGCTCTGCGGCTTACTTGGCGCTTGCTGTGGCGCCCGCAAAAGGACTGGGGCAGACACAGCAAGCGCCGAGCGATCGACCCAGGAGGGCCGAAATCTGGTGCATGTGCCGGCCTCTTTCTTTTGACACGGATGGACACGAATGGACACGGATAAAAACAGGATGCGAAGCCTGGGCTCATGTCAGGAGGAATCCGAAATTAAGCAATGAGCCAACCTTGAGGCCACCGGCCTTCTAATAGTTCGAACCCATGCCCCGGAATGTTGGAAACCTCGAATGCAGCACCGATAATGGATGCATGATAACCGACATCTTTTAATAGATTCTTTTACTGCTCCCCCATCCGCGTTCATCCGTGTCATAAGTGTTTGGTTAGGACTCTTACGCAGGCGGGCAGCACCTTCAACTTCAAAACCGACGCTCTCGATCGGGATTTTGCACTGGTGGGCGGCACGCTGGCCGCGACGGGGTTGGCGAAAAATATGGTCGTCCGGATCGACTACAGCACCGAAATCGGCAGAAAGGACTATGCGGCTCACTTCGTCAATGCCGGATTGGAATACCGGTTTTGAGAAGGCTCGGATGGCGAGTGGGCGCCTCCTATGCATCGGAAAGAGGCGGCTCATATCCAACGGACAGGAGCAAAGCGACCCTCCTCTGCTGATCACCGATGACCTGCAGGGAATAACCACTGGCCTTAGGTGTAAGAATTCGGCTTTTGCATCTGAACACGTCTTCATGTACTATGGAATAGGTCATCGCACTACGAACGTAAGCGTAAAATCTACAGCGAGCAGAGACTGGTTAGCGCAAAGGAGGGGACGGGGTTATATGAATTTTCATGCTTGACTGAACGCCAAATAGTTGTAATGTGAAGGATGGGGTACCTTACAGACACGGATTGCCGAACATATTCAGGCGGGAACTAGAGTAGACTTAACAATCAGTTAGCGAGCAAACTGAAGAACGCAGACACGTGCAAAAAACAGAATACTCTGTGACTATGTTTTAGTCTTTGGCTAAATGCTTACGAATTTAAATCGGGTAAAAGATCGGGAATCGTGCCCCATATGGAATGCATTTTTTACTACCTCAAAAAGTAACTGCCTCGCGGAAGAAAATTTAACGGGAAAACGAAATGTTTACTGAGAGATTTGTCAAGACACTCGTCTTCATAGGTCTATTCACCTTCATTCCTTTCATTTTCCTCTTTATATGGAAAGAACCAATACTCAATTTCGATTTCCCGGTTAGAAAAGAGTATTTTGGTCAATTCGGAGATTTGGTTTCCGGTGTCATTGGCTCTCTATGGGCGTTGGCAGGCGTGATTCTATTTTATGTCGCACTTAAGGAACAGAGAGAAGATTTCGCAACCAACCGTATAGCTTTGCAAAAGCAAATCGAGGCATTGACTCTCCAGGCCGAAGAATTCAAACTGCAGCGTGACGAAATAGAACACACTAGAACGATATACGAAGAACAATCAAGGGCATTAAGGAAGCAGCAATTTGAATCTACCTTCTTTGCCTTATTGAATATGTATTCCAAAATCGTTACGGATATTAACGGCCATCATAGTTGTGACTATTTTCTAAAGCAAGCATGCCATCTATTAGATAGCCCGATCTCCGATGGTTCTCCTGTTCAAAGCCATAATGAAGCAGTGAATAATTACATCAGTTTTTATTATGCGAACAAACCACATCTGTCGCACTATTTTAAGTCGATTTATCGACTTATGAAATTTGTGGACGATTCGAACCTTGCTGAGAATGACAAGTTTTTTTATGCAAAGGTTGTAAGATCACAGCTGAAAGAACATGAAATACTACTCCTCTTCTACAATGCGAATACAGAGTATGGCAAAAACTTTCGCTCACTAATTATGAAATATAACCTATTTAAGCATCTCCCTCCAATTTCAAAGATGGAATTCAGGGTATTCGATAAGCCAACAACCGTTGAGATACAATCAAATCGCCTCCAATATTGTGATTGGATGCACCTATTGTTGTCACGATTCATAAATGATATGAATGATAATAAATACGTAATCCTCAGCGAGGAACGTCAGAATGTTTCTGTCCAAAACAACGAGCTTGATTCAATCTTCGAGTTATCAACTAGAGATCTCGATTGTTTGGAATTGTATGTCCTTTTCAACAAAGGCACTCAGGCCATTCAAAGTCATCTTGGCTTCACTGTTCAAGAATTTGCTAAATTCCTGCAATACTTACTCTACGATGCTTTACAGTTTTCCTTGTTTAAGGAAAATAGATTATCTATAAATGTCACTATCGAGACTGATTTCTTGCAGCTTAATATTAGTTCAAGAAATCGCCTCCAGATCATCACTGATGCATACTAATAAGGGATGGCAAATGGATTCTTGTCTTTATCTGAAACAGGAAGAATTCGAAAAAATATTCAAGAAGCATCTGAAAATTTCGTCTTATTCAATGTCGATCAGAACGCTTTTTGGAGAGCGTTTGTCAAGAAAGATCAAGTATGACCCTTATTATCAAAGAAACTACGTTTGGGACAAAGTTAAAGCATCATTTTTCATCGAAAGTATTCTTTTGGGAACAGATATTCCTCCACTCATTTTTTTCAATTCAGAAGGTAAGATAGAAGTGATTGACGGAAGACAACGGTTTGAGACAATCAAACGTTTTAAACAGAATGAACTAGTGCTTAATCTAAATGGGCTACTTAAATTGCCGCAATTTCAAAAACATTCTTTTAATAAGTTGGATAATGATATTAAAGACATTTTTGACGATACAAAGATAAGGATTTTCGAATTCGAAGTGATTAATGAACCAAGACTGGAGTCCTCGTTGGAGGATAAAATTAAGAAAGAAATTTTCAGAAGATACAATTCTGGAATAACACCATTAAATACCTCAGAAATTGATAACGCAAGTTATGATGAGGATCAAATTACTGGGTACTTGAAAAGATGGTTGGCTGCTAATCATCAACGGTTGGACGAAGTCATAAATTGTTTTTTGGGCCCAAGAGGTAGTAGCGCTATTAGTAGAATAGCAATGGTTCTCCAATTTTTTCGGAAATGCTTAGTTCTGACCGAGTTTCCCATCTCTGCTTATGCTGGCGGAAACAATAGAAACGAAATTTTCCAACTGTACTATAGCTTTCTCAGGAGCAACACTGAAAATATAGAAGAACTTTGTAAATCTTTTATAGCAAAAATTGAATCAGTATTGGATTTGCGAAGTAAAATCAGAGATGATGACATAAGACAAAATAAACTAATATTCGAATGCATACTGTGGGCCATAAACGTTATTACTAGGGAAACAGATAGAAACTATTTTTCATTCGATGAAGTCAAAATTGCAGCAATCGAATCTCATTATCAGAATAATATGCGAATATATAGTTCTGATAACAGCTTCTATTATCGTTCTGTAATAGACAGATTTCAAAATACCGCGTACCTATTCCAGGAGCTATATGATATTGACTTTGCAATCTATTTAAAAGATGCCAAATTTAAGGATAGAATTAAAGAATTGCGGCAAAGCGAGAAAGATGCAAAATTGAAATTGGAGGAACTTGCCGGATTAAGAGCTAATAAACCTGACCCATCATTAGTGCCGGTTGATGAAATTGTTAGTGAGCTTAATACAACCCGATATTTACTCAGGCCATCTTATCAACGTCAAGAGAAAATTTCTGTATACAAATCATCAGCAATTATAGAAAGTATAATTTTGGGGATCAGCTTGCCTCCCATTTTTATTTTTAAAAATCCTGATAATACTAAAGAAGTTGTCGATGGTCAGCAAAGATTAATTTCGATTCTGAGTTACGTAGGGAGACAGTACCGGGATGAAACTGGTAGATTGCATTATACAAACAATCCGCATTTTGCACTTACTTCCATGAAGATTCTTCGGGAACTCAATGGGAAAAGATATAGTGAATTGGAAGAGCATCTTAAGGATAAGATCCTTGGATTTAATCTACAAATTGTCGAAATAGGATCTGCAATGAATCCTAATTTTGATCCGGTTGATTTATTCATCAGGCTCAACAATAAGCCTTTCCCAATCCCTGAGAATTCATTTGAAATGTGGAATTCGTTTGTTGATAAAGATGTTATTCAGAGAATCAAGGACATCACTGATGAAAATATCAGATGGTTTTTTATAAAAGTGCGAGCAGAAGATAAATCTAAGGATAGGATGCATAATGAAGAAATGATATCCATGTTGGCTTATATAGATTATAAAGCTGATTATACTAACAGTATCGGTATTTATAAGAGAGATGAGAAGTTGAGCTGCAGAATCAAGGACAAAGATAGTATATCGAGCCTACTCGAGGAGTTGTCAACCAAAGAGCGAGAAAAACAGAGATTTCTGAGGAGCTTAGACAGAGTAGAATGTTTTATAAAGAATCTAGACCGTATACTGGATAGCACTGATAATAAGAATAAGTTAAACGAATTGTTCGGGCTCAAAGCTAGGCCACAACGGGGTGTGAGGAGATCACTGGTTGATTTTTATATTCTATATTTGCTGCTTGGAAACCTTAATGAGACAAATGTTGAGCGGATATGCTTTGAACATATTAAAGAAGATTTCGTTCGTATTCAGAACATGTTGAGAAATTCAGGTGGACTTACCGTGGACGACAGTTATTTATCAGAATTTCACAAAATGTTAGGTTTACTTATCAATAAGTACAAGTCGATATCTTACTGAGTAAGATGACGTTATATGTCTTTGATGCTTTACATTTGCGATACTGATACATTGGTTTCAAGATCCAAGTAGACACGGCAACCATCGGGAGGAGAGGCGATCATTGGCATGCCCGTACTTTCGAACGCCCGGCCCTCTTCGCCGTCCTTATCTTTTTCATCAATAGAAAAGGAAGCGGTCCTAGTCTCGTAGAAGATGACATCAACAACAAGCCGGATAGCAGAGAACGGGAAAAGCCAAACCACCAGGCATGAATTACCATTTCCAAACCAGTCTCTCAGCCTGACCGATGAGATAGCAAAAGATATGGGCCGGTATTCTCAGCACTTTGGTAGTACCTATCGAGGAAATCTGGAAATCTTTTTCATCTTTGGTGATCAAGTAGGCGAATTTGGGGTTTTCGGATCGGCAGTATGCAGCGAGGCCGCCATCACTATCCAGGACAGCATTGTTCTTGTACTTTACCTCGAAAGGCATCAGATAGGCAGGACTGCGTACTATGAAATCCACTTCTTTTTGCGATGAAGAATCCCGCCAGTAAACTATCTCCGGGGTATCCCTATAGTAGTAGGCGTAAAGGTGCCTGAGAATGGTGGTTTCGACGATCAGGCCCATTTGGCCGGGGTCGATCAGGATTTCATTCCCTCGCAGAAGAACGGCATTTCGCAGAGCGGCATCGACCAGATAATACTTGTTCCTCGCCTTCAAAACCCGCTTGCCGCCCAATGCTGCCGGGGGAAGGCGATAAATCAGGTTCGCCTGCTCCAGCAGCAGCAGATGATTTGAGACTGTGACACCTGACGTTTCAAGCTCTTTGGCACATTGCGCAAGAAGCAGGATGCCTCCCGAATGTAGACATAAATAGATGAAAAGTTTCTCCAGATCGGCAATCTTCCTGACGCCGAACAAGGCTGTCATGTCCCTTTTGAGTACACGCTCGACGACATCTTCCCTCAGTAGCCTTTGGCAAAGATCGATATCTTCCTGTCCTGCAGTTTCAGGAAACCCGCCGACAAGCAGGTATCGCTGGAACAGGGGCATAAGGGAGCGCATCTTTATCGCCAAACTTGCCATTTCCGACTGCTTCAACTTGAATACATCGACCACCCGCATATCGGATGATATCGATGAAAGCTGTTCACCCCGAAAATGCACGAACTCATAAAAGGAAAGGGTCGGGATCGGAACGGTTATCCAACGCCCGACGCCGCTCTCGGCCAGGCGTTCCCGATGGACAACGCTTGCCGAGCCCGTGGCAAGAATGCGGTAATTGGGCTTGTGATCGACCAGCAGCTTTATTTCGGTTTCCCATTCTTTTGAATATTGAATCTCATCCAGGAGGAGGATGACCTCCTTTTCTTCGGAGATCATCGTTTCATGATAAAGTTGCAGGATTTCATTCAGTGATTGAACCTTGAGCATTGGGTGGTCGAGGCTCAGATACAGTATGCCTGCCGGATTGTGTCCCTCCTCGATGAGGCTCACGGCAATCTGCTGCAAGACCGTCGTTTTTCCCACCCTCCGAGGGCCGGAAAGCAGAACTGCCCGCCTCAGTTGGTAATTTTCGAGAAAGCTCCGGCAGGCCCCGAAAGCCAGGCGTTTATAATCCGGCACGCGGCATGGCTTTCCGCTCCACCACGGATTGAAGCCGTGAAGCACTCTCACGATTTCAGCCTGTCCGAAAAAGTTCCTCAAAATTCCATCCTACATTATATCTTGTCCCGAAATATTGTAAGTATACTTAGCTTTTTTCGGATAAAAAAGCAAACTATCTTCAATGGACTTTCGATTTTTCCTTGATACTCTCCGCCCTTTCGGCTCATCCTCCGTTGATCTCCCGGGCTTCGGCCATAGGAACGGGGTGCATACCCTGATTGTTGGAGTCCGATTGCTCATATCTCCCGAAGCTTTTCCCGGGCTTTGCGGCAAAGTGGGTAGACCAGCACGTCCTTGGGAGATGCGCCGTGGCGCTCATGTCCGCGGTCCATGCGCCCGCGCCCGCTGGTACGTCCAAGATAAATCCAGTTAGCCGCCTGGTAGCATGTGCCTCGAAAACGCGAAGGGTCCACCAGAGTCTCAAGGAGAACCGGCTTAACGGCATACCGCGCCTCCCAATCGTCGCCCACTCGACGGGCAAGAACAGAGAGCGCCGAACTGGCCAGACAGGAGACCCTCACCCAGGGCAGGATCAGAAAACGGCTGTTTTGTACAATGCGTTGAAGCCCCCGCAGACGCTGGGCATCATCCCAGCCGATCCACCGGTCTCGCGCCGTCATCCTCCATGCGGGGCTGCTGACCTGAACACAGCCCACCCGTTGGGGCTGAGGGAGAGTGGTGCGGACAAAATAGCGCAAATGGGCCCCAAAAGGAACTTTGCAGCCGAGATAATGATAGCGCTCCACCCACTCTCGCCACTGGCGCTGCTCCTGCCGGGTCTGAACCGGTTCCAGTACCACCGGCCCCACTTCGCCAACCTTCCCGGATATGGTCGCAGGCAGCACGTCCGTACTTTCGCCCACAGTCGGGAGGGGTGCAGTGCGCCCGCTCCCCCTTCTCGCCGGAAGCTGCAAAATGCCATTGCTGTCCAATTCTTCAAGAAACAGGCGGCATTCGTGTCCCTTCAAAGACCCATTCGGACGTCGCCACTCCAGCAACTCACAAATGGTGTTCGCCAATTCCGTGCGGCTCAAGCCGGCGCAATCGCCGATGGTTTCCCGGATCATCTCCAGTTCCGCAGGACTGAGACGATTACCACAAAAACGCAGTTCTACTTCTTTCACCATTTGACATCGCCTCCCGCAATTTTTCCATACTTCAGAGGAAGTCCAATGTCCAGCGAAAAACCTGGGGCAGCATCGCCGCAACCAAAATTCAAAAAACAAAACCCTCAACCACGAAAGGCACGAAATACACGAAAGAAAACAATGGGATAAGGTCGAAGTCGTAGGATGGGTGAAGCGGAGAGACTGTGTCGTGTCGTCAGTGAAAACCAGCCCAACTCCGGTCGATGACGACACAGTCTCGGAGCGCAACCCATCAATTTTTGAATGAGCGATACGAGTACGAAACACACGAAAGTGCCGTTCAGTTCTCCTTGGCTTAAAGTGCGCCTCAGAAGTTGATGTCAAACGATTTACAGAACCGCAAGCATGGAAATCCAGCTCAAAAACAAGAAAATGCCTGATAGTAGTATGAAAATCACGAAAGAAAACAATAGTATAGAGCCGTAGGATGGGTGGGAGCGGAGCGGGAACCCATCAGTTTTTGAGGTTCGTTCCTCTCTTAGTTGCCGGGAAGTTCAGGGGCTGTCGAATACGACTTCTTTTCCCATATGACAACTTTCCCGTATTTCCGGACACCGACTTATGCCCCTCCGGCCAATCATTCCCGGGCGTTCCGAAAAACGATGGGTTGTCACCCATCCTCGTGCTGTTGCTTCAAAACTGGGGCACAAGCCGAAAAAGGAAATAGGCAACTTAAGGGCACGGGTTTCAGCCCATGGAACGGTGACACCTATTTCATTTTGGCAGCGTTGATTAGCTTCAGGAACTCGTCAGTGTCATTAGGGGTGACATAAATTTTCCTGATAAAGAAGGAGCGATTCTTTAATACGATTATCAAACCCTTCTTAAAGAATAAATTGCCCAGAACCTGGCAATTTCCCAGGATACCGTCCCGCAACTCAAAATTTCGAATCTCGTCGATTTCCGCAATCTTAACAGTCCGGCTTTTGAAAGGTATGGACCTCAACATCCTGCCTTTTATGCGCAAAGTACCAGGGGAAACTGTGTAGTCGAACCTGGAAAACACGTAGAAAATGAAGACAAGGACTATTCCAGACAGACCGAGTATCAGCAATGGATATGCTTGAGCCATTCTATCCACCCTTCTCATACGGAATTGCGTTCAAGTTTGTGCCGACCAACACACACCTGCGTCATTCCGGCGTAAGCCGGAATATATTATACGTGTCCAACATGGCTGCACAAGGAGGGATTCCTGTTCGCCGTTCTTGTTCCCGCCTCTTGCGCTTCGCGCCCGGATTCGAGAATCCGGGCCACCCTGTTTATGGCTGTCCGCATCTGCATTTTGGAGGGGGTATGGTGGCATAGAGACTTGGCGCAGAAACATTCAGCCCCACGCGTTTTCTGCGTGGGGCTGAATATATCGGGGGGTGCGGGGGAATCATTCCCCCGCGCTTTTGGCTTTTCTTTTTTTTGTTTTTTTAGCTTTTCTTCTGTTCCGCTACGATCTCCGCGATGTGCTTTACCTGCATGCGGCCGCCGCGTTTTTTCATGCCTCCGCGAAGCTGGAGGACGCAGCCCGGACAGTCCGTGACGAGCACTTCGGCTCCGGTTGCTTCAGCCTTGTCGAGTTTTCTCCTCAGCAGTTCCGCCGAGATTTCCGGAAAGTCGGCCGAGAAGGACCCGCCGAAGCCGCAGCAGACTTCTTCGTCCTTGGACTGGACGTATTCGAGACCGGCTGTGGCTAGAAGCTCGCGCGGTTCTTTGGTTACGCCGAGTCCCCGGCAGAGATGGCAGGGGGCGTGGTAGGCGACCTTTTGTCCCGCCGGCCGGAACTCGTCCGGTGAGATTCCCAGGATCCGGGTGACAAACGAGCTGAAGTCTATGATTTTGTCCCTCAGTTGCGCGACCTTAACTGCCAGGGCGGGTTCATCGGCGAGCAGCCCCGGATAGTTCTCCTTGAGGTGCGAGCCGCAGGAGGCGCAGAGCGTGACGACGTAATCGTAGTCAGCGGGGTCCAGGGCTTTCAGGTTCTGGACTGCGACCTCCCGGGCCGTTTCCTTTTCTCCCATCATCTGGGCCGGCAGGCCGCAGCAGGTCTGTTCCGTCGGATATTCGAACTGAACGCCGTGTCCCTTGCAGATTTTCAGCAGGGCGCGTGCCTGTTCGGGGTATACGAAATCTACAAGACAGCCGCCGAAAAGCGCGACGCGATACTTCGGGGTTTCGATTCGCGGGTTGATGTGCTCCCATATATCCCGAAGCGGGGTTTTCGCAATTGCCGGAAGGCGCCGGAACCCGTGTTCGCCCGAGAAAAGCATCGGGAGGTGCCGGATGAAGCCGTCTTCCGCAACCGGTTTCTGCGCGATTTTCGCCTTGCGCAGGAGGAAGTGGAAGAGGCGGCGGTTCGAGAGCACCTTCTGCAGCATGAAATTCCTGAGCGGCTTTTTCCCCTCGACCTGAAGGATCGTCCGGGAGACTTCCTTTATCAGGTGCGGGAGGTTTATTCCGGACGGGCAGATCTTCTTGCATGCCTGGCAGTTGAGGCAGTTTTTGACGATCGCGCGAGCATTTTCACGGCCGTGATAGAAGTAGGTCATCACGAGCCCGATTGCCCCGATGTAGACATGGCCGAGCTGATGGCCTCCGACGAGCCTGTAGATGGGGCAGACGTTCGCGCACGCGCCGCAGCGGATGCAGCGGAGCGCCTGGGAAAAGACCGGGTCGTTTGCCAGGGCAAGTCTTCCGTTGTCGAGGAAGACGATGTGCATCTGTTTGCGCCCGCCTTCGGCCGTCTTGCACTCCGTTGCGCCGGTAATCCATGTGACGTAGGTGGAGATTACCTGACCCGTTGCGTTGCGGGGGAGGGCGGTCAGGACCCGGAGGGCCGATTTGAGATCCGGAACGAGCTTATCGACACCTACCAGGGCGACGTGGACGCGAGGCAGGGTGGTGACCAGCCTTCCGTTCCCTTCGTTCGTGACGAGCCCGATGGTGCCGGTTTCGGCGATTGCGAAGTTTGCGCCGCTTATTCCCATATCCGCCTGGAGAAACTTTTGCCTCAGTTCGCGCCTGGCCACCTTGACCATCCCGAATATGTCGTCGGGGTCCTGCTTTTCACCGGTAACTTTGGTAAAGAGTTCGGCAACCTCGCCGCGGGAGAGGTGGATGGCGGGCATGACCATATGCGACGGCCCTTCGCCGCGGAGCTGGATAATCCATTCGCCGAGGTCGGTTTCGGTCACGTCGAAGCCTTCCCGTTCCAGGAAAGGGTTGAGGAAGGTCTCTTCGGCGGTCATCGACTTGCCCTTGACGATGTGCTTGACGTTGTTGTCTTTGGCTATCCGGGCAATAATGGAGTTGGCTTCGAAGGCGGTGCGCGCAAAGTGCACGGTTATGCCGGCTTCGGTTGCGCGCGCGGTGAATTCTTCCCGGAGCTTCTCCAGGTTGGGGATGGATTCGTCCCTGGCTTCCGCTATTTCGCAGGCCAGGGCGTCGAAGTCGATTCCCGCGAAGGCGTTTGCCCGCGCCGGGGGATATTGGGTCGCGAATGAATCCAGGGTGGTCCCGAGGAAATCATTTTTGAGGGCTTTCTTAAGGTCTTTTTTGTACGATTTGAGGTCGTGGGGCGTCTTTATCATTACTTGTCCTCCTTCATGATCAGGAGGTGCAATTCCTGGGGCCCGTGCACCCCGATCGTGAGCACCCGCTCGATATCCGCGGTGCGGCTCGCTCCGCTGATAAAAGCGAGGTAGCCGGGGGCCTTTTTGAATATCTTGGTCAGTTCGGCTTCCAGGGCGGTTGCATCGGGCACGATGCGCGATTTGGGAAGAACCGCCACGTGGGTTTCGCTGAGCATCGTGGCAATCCGCAGGTCCTCGGCGCTGGAATCGACGACCAGGGTTGCGGTCTCGGCAATGCCCCAGTCGGCCGTTGTGAATCCCGTATGGATTTGCCCTATGTGGTCCCTCAGGTTTTCGGTCAGGAGTTTCAGACCGTTCTTCTCACAGAGAGTCGCCAGGTTTTTGGAGGACTTGCCGAGTTTGGGAGCGGCGATGCTCGATCCTCCCTGCTTTTTGGTCAGGTCGATCACATATTCCAGGGCTTCTTTCATATTCTCGACTTCGGTGACCACGGTCTGGACGGCCGCGGCCCTCTGCTTCATCAGTTCCAAGCCTTTTGGATTCTCCATCGGCTTTTACCTCACGTATTTGCGTTGAAGCTGGTAATATAAAAGCGTGGGGGTCGTAAACCCCCACTCCCCCTCGCCGCTTCGCGGCTCAGTATCCCGGGGGGTGCGGGGGAATCATTCCCCCGCTCTTTTCAGGTTTTAAGTATCGCCTTGACACCCATCCTGCCCGACTCAGTCCCGGACCTCTTGGGCGCAATATTGGCTGCACTGCACTAAACCGGCTGGATGGTCCCGGTCGGGGTCTTCCCGCCAAGCATCCTGGCCGACACGGTTATGATTACCACCACCAGCAACGCGACTGCCAGATAGGTCGCTCCGGTCGATGGATCGAAGACCGCAACAGCCTTCGGCGCAGGTGCGGCGCCAGGTACGGCCTTTTCATAGACGGGCACGATCCATTTGATCACGTAAGCCTGGAGGTAGGCAAGTATAGCAACAAACGTCGTCAAAATGAGCGAATGTTTGAGTGTAAAGCGGAAAATATCTCCTTCGCGGCCCACAAGACCCGTTGCCGCCGTGGCAACCGCGATCGACTGGGGTGAGATCATCTTGCCGCAGACGCCGCCGGAGGTATTGGCCGCAACGGTAATAACCGGATCGACACCGATTTTGGAAGCCGTTACTTCCTGGAGCTTTCCGAAAAGGGCGTTCGTGGACGTATCGGAACCGGTCATGAAGACGCCGAGCCAGCCAAGGAAAGGCGCGAAGAAGGGGAAGATGTTCCCGGTTGCTGCGAAAGCGAGGCCCAGGGTGGTGGCCATTCCCGAGAAGTTCATTATGTATGCGAAACCCAGAATGGTCGAGATGGTGAAAATCGGCCAGCGAAGGCTTTTGAGCGTCTCGCCGGCGACCTGTCCCGCCATGCTGCGCGAAGAGCCCATAACCGGAATCGAGAAAAGGCCCGCAAGGAGGATTGCCGTCCCGGCCGCGCTGAGGAGGTTAAAGGGGTACACGGCCGCAACCGGCGCAGTGCCTCGGATCACCATGTTGTGGAGGCCGGGGATCTGGAATTTGAAAAGGGTGTAATAATCCAGGACATCCTTGATCGACTGTACGCCCCAGGCCGCAACGAATACGGAGAGAAGGATGAACGGGGTCCATGCCCTGAACACCTGCCCACCGGTGTACCGGAGTTCTTCCCGGCCCGTGGATGCGGCTTCGTGTTCGAATCTCCAGCTTTCCTTCGGGTGCCATATTCTCAGGAAGAAAACGGTGCAGACGATGGATACGATGGATGCCAGGATGTCGGGAAGCATGGGGCCGAGGTAGTTTGCCGAAAGGAACTGCGCGAGGGCGAAGGAGACACCGCTGACCATGGCGGCCGGCCAAACTTCGAGGCCTTTTTTCCAGCCGCTCATCAATATCATCAGATACATCGGGACCAGAACGCTCAGGAAGGGGAGAGTCCGGCCTACCATCTGGGAGATGGCCATCGTATCGACCCCGGAAACCTGTCCGGCGACGATGATGGGAATGCCGATCGCCCCGAAGGCGACGGGGGCGGTGTTTGCGAGCAGGCAGACCCCTGCGGCGTAGAGCGGAGAGAAGCCCAGTCCTGCAAGCATTGCCGCCGAAATCGCAACGGGGGTCCCGAACCCTGCCGCGCCTTCGAGGAAGGCGCCGAAGGAAAATGCGATCAGGAGGGCCTGCATGCGCCGGTCGTCGGATATGGAAGCAAGAGAATTTTTAATGATTTCAAACTGGCCGGTCTTAACGGAAAGATTGTAGATGAAAACTGCTGTGATGACGATCCAGGCAACGGGCCACACGCCGAAGAGCATTCCGTTGAAGGTCGCGAGGAGGGCCAGGTGCGCGGGCATTCCGTAGCCTGCGATTGCAATCACGATTGCGATGGCAACCGCGCTGACGGCGGCCCAGTGGCCCTTCATGCGTTTAACGGCCAGTGCCCAGAAAAGATAAAAGATGGGGATTGAAGCCATTAGTGCCGAGAGCCCGAGATTGTTCAACGGATCCGTAACCATTTTCCAGGTCATGAACTGAACTCCTTTCGGATAGAGAGGGAAAGGTACAACAAGAAATTTTGAGCGAATCCGATCCGATAAAATGGAGGAAGCGATCCGGACCGGTTTTCTCGATTTTGCCCGATTCCGAAAGCCTGGGAAGCGGGCGGCAGGCGCCAAACAAAACATACCATTAGCTGGTCTTACCAATTGCCTTTGTGCCCTCACTTATCAAAGGCGATAGGGGGTTGTCAAGTGATATTTTGGCTTGACATTAATTTGCAAACATTTTATGGCTATGCAAGCGCGAAAGCTTTACGCCGGAGTGCCTGCTCCGGATGGCAATTGGTCTTACCAAATCATTATTGAACCGACCCCACACAACAGGACCTGAAAACATGATCGATAAAGGCTTGCTGAGTGAATTCCAATCCATTCTGGGCAAGGAAAACGTCTTCCACGAGGAGACCGACCGGCTTTCATACTCCTACGACGCGGCCGTTCTGGACCCCGTGCTGCCGGACCTCATCCTGAGGCCGACTTCGAGCGAGGCGCTCGGACGCGCGGTCCGGCTCTGCAACGAAAACTCCCTTCCCCTCACGGTGCGCGGGTCGGGAACCAACCTCAGCGGCGGCACCATCCCCAAACCGGGCGGGGTCGTTGTGCTCACAACCGCCCTCAATAAAATACTCGAAATCAATGAGGCGGACCTCTACGCGATCGTGGAACCCGGCGTGATAACGGCCAAATTCGCGGCCGCGGTCGAAGCGAAAAACCTCTTCTATCCGCCCGACCCCGGGAGCCAGGCGGTATCAACCCTTGGCGGCAACGCGGCTGAAAATGCGGGAGGTTTGCGCGGATTGCGGTATGGCGTGACCCGGGACTACGTCATGGGTGTCGAATTCTTCGATACCAACGGCGAACTGGTGAAAGCCGGGGCCCGCACGGTCAAGTGCGTTACGGGCTACAACCTCGGGGGCCTCATGGTCGGATCCGAGGGGACGCTGGGCGTCTTCAATAAACTCATCCTGAAGCTCATTCCCATGCCTGCGGCAAAAAAGGCGATGATGGCCGTCTTCGACGATGTTCTGAAGGCTTCTGAAACGGTGGCCTCGATCATCGCGAACAGGATCGTTCCGGTTACCCTCGAATTCATGGACAATTTCACCATCCGGGCCGTCGAGGATTACAGCCATGTGGGACTTCCGACCGACGCCGCGGCTCTGCTCCTGATAGAGGTGGACGGGCATCCGGTTCAGGTAGCCGAGGACGCGGCCAGGGTGGAAGAACTGTGCCGCCGGATGGGCGCAATGAATGTTCGGGTTGCGGAAACCGCGGAAGAGCGCGATAAGGTATGGGAGGCTCGCCGTGCCGCGCTTTCGGCCCTGTCGCGGGTTAGACCGACGACCGTTCTGGAAGATGCCACGGTGCCCCGGAGCAAAATTCCGGAGATGATCGGCGCAATAGAGGATATAGGCAAAAGGTTCGACCTGAAGATCGGAACCTTCGGACACGCGGGCGACGGCAATCTTCACCCGACAATCCTGACCGATCGCCGTGATGCGGCGGAATGGACAAGGGTAGAGAAGGCAATAGACGAGATTTTCGATAAAGCCCTGGCGCTTGGCGGCACGCTCTCCGGGGAACATGGAATCGGCATTGCGAAATCCCGCTATTTGGAAAAAGAGACCAGCAGGGCTACCATCCTGTATTCACGCAAAATCAAGTCAGCGCTCGATCCAAACAATATTCTGAACCCCGGGAAGATCATAGGAGGCTGACCGATGAGCGACATGAGGAAACTGGCGGAGCTTGTAAAGCAGCTCGAAGACCAGCTCGTTACCTGCATGCGTTGCGGGATGTGCCAGGCGGTCTGCCCCGTTTTCGCCGAAACGGGCCGTGAGACCGATGTGACCCGCGGCAAGCTCGCGCTCCTGGACGGACTCATCCGGCAAGTTTTCAAAGACCCGGAGGGTGTGAACGAGCGCCTCACGCAGTGTCTTCTCTGCGGGTCATGCGCGGCCAATTGCCCGAGCGGGGTCCAGGTGCTGGACATATTCCTGAAAGCACGCGTCATCCTGACCGGGTATATGGGGCTGAATCCCGTTAAGCGAGTGATATTCCAGGGCCTTCTTTCAAACCCCGGATTTTTCGACCGGTTCCTCCAGTGGGGAGCAAAGCTCCAGGGGATATTTGTAAAACCTGTCGACGACCTGATCGGAACTTCCTGCGGGCGCCTTTCATACCCTTTGGGAAACCGGCATTTCAACGCCCTTGCCGCCGTTCCGTTCCATACGCTCCAGGCGCCGGTCAATTCGACGGGGAAATCGGGCATAAAGGCAGGTTTTTTTACGGGATGCGTTGTCGATAAGGTCTTTCCGAATATCGGCAAAGCGGCGGTCCGAAGCCTGGTGCACCACGATGTTGGAATTTTCCTTCCCGGAAATCAGGGCTGCTGCGGAATTCCCGCCCTTTCTTCGGGAGATTCGGATACTTTCAACAGCCTGGTCAGGCACAATCTCCGGGTTTTCGCCGAGGGAAAATTCGATTACCTGGTGACCGCCTGCGCAACCTGCACATCTACGATCAAGAAACTGTGGCCGGCCATGACAACCGGTTTCACGGAAGAGGAACAGGCCGGGATTCGAACTCTCGCGGAGAAGACCCTGGATATCAGCAAATTCCTGGTCGATGTCGTGGGCGTTAATTCGGTTCCGAATTCCGGGAAAGATGCTATAGAGACAATTACTTACCATGATCCCTGTCATCTCAGGAAATCCCTGGGGGTTGCGGCGCAACCGAGAAAGCTCATTTCGGCCAACCCGCGGTATCTTTTCAAAGAGATGGCCGAAGCCGACAGGTGTTGCGGCTGCGGCGGAAGTTTCAATCTGCAGCATTACGACATTTCTTGCTCCATCGGAAAGCGCAAGCGTGATAATATAGCTGCGTCAAAGTGCGATGTTGTGGCTACAGGTTGTCCGGCGTGCATGCTCCAGATCGGTGATATGCTTTCGCAGGCGGGTGATCGCGTCCGGGTAAAGCATGTTATCGAAATCTATGCAGATTCATTCAGCTGAGGAAAGTATGCTCAAGCGAGTTAAACCCACGCGTGTTTCCGACCTTGTTTTCGAGCAGCTTCGGGACCTCATTTTCAAGGGACGGCTGAAACCCGGCGAACAGTTGATGACTGAACGCGAATTGACGGAAAACCTCGGGGTCAGCCGTCCGACCGTAAGAGAGGCAATCCACCGGCTGGTTGCGCTCGGGCTTCTCGAACACAGGCAGGGCCAGGGAACATTCGTGAACCCTTCCGCATTCTCGGCTGACAAAAATCCCTTCTCGGCGATAATAAAGGACCAGGAAGTGAGCCTGGTCGATTTACTCGAGGTCAGGCTCGGCCTTGAGTGCAACGCGGTCATGATGGCGGCAAGCCGTGCGACCGAGGACGACATAAAAGACCTGGAAAGGAGCCTGGAAGAGATAGCTGCCGAGGTCAGGCTGGGGGGGCTCGGGCAGGAACCGGACGTGGCGTTTCACATGGGAATTGCCTATGCCACGAAAAACACCGCGCATATCCACATCATGAAAAATTTCTACGAACTCCTCTTTTTCGGCATTACGACGAACCTGCAGCTTTTATTCAGCGAACCGGACAACATGGAAAAAGTGACCCGGCAGCACACGAGGATCCTCCAGTGCATCCGCGCGCACGATCCCGTCTGTGCCTATGAAGCAATGAAGGAGCACATTAACTTCGTCCTGGATTTCTTCAAGCGCATCGAGGGTACCCCTTCGTTTAAAGCCGGCGCAAAGCCCTAACCAAAATACAAAAAACAAAAGCCCGTAACCACGAAATACACGAAAATCACGAAAGAAAACAGGGTTGAACGCAAAACAAGTAGACGGTGAGTCGTGTAGGGTGGGCACGGTTTTATCGTGCCCACCGTCCGACCAATCCGACTAATTCGGATGCGCTTTCTGTGGCAGTCCGGATTCTTGATCCGGGGCGAAGCGCATGTGGCGAATGAAATGTTCGGACGGCAACAAAACAAAGCCTGCAAACCAGCTTATAAGTTCCCTGATAACAGATCCCGAACGATGATCAAAAACCGGTGGGCACGATAAAACTGGTGCCCACCCTACAGTCCGGGCCATGCTTTCTTGTATTAATTCCCGCTGGTTCCCAAGGTCTGCCTTGGGAACCCCACCCCCTTAGGCCGAAGGGCAGAGGTCCCCTCTGTCGCTCTTCCGGCACCTCATACGGAGTTGCGTTCAAGAAGGATCCAAATAGCGTGGGGACCGGCGGCCCCCACACCCCCTGCGCCGCTCTGCGGCTTAATTGGCGCTTGCTGTGGCGCCCCGCAAAGGCACCGGGGCAGACACAGCAAGCGCCGAGCGATCGGCCCCAAAGGGGCCGAAATCTGGTGCAAGTGCCTGGTCGGGGGTTAACCTTTTCCACCTCGGCAGGGAATTAAATATCAACTTGAAAGCAACTTAGTATCGGTCGCAACCCTCTTGCGCTCCGCGCCCGGATTCAGGAATCCGGGCTGCCCATCGGGAAGGCCGGTCAAAGTTCGATGATTTTGCCGTCTTCGGCGTATTCGTCTTCCACTTCGTTGAGGCGCGCGAGGACGTCCCTGCCCAGGTGCGTCAGCAGGAGCCGTTTCGTGCGGATCGATGGCAGCCGGGCTTTCAGGGTAGCAATGTCGAGGTGGTTTTTCACTCTCTTGTCGAAGAAGTAAGCTTCCGCTATGAGGAGGTCGGAATCGGATCCGGCGTCGATCAGTTCGTCGGTCCATTCGGTATCGCCTGTATAGGCGATCGTGCGCCCCTCGATTTCCATGCGGTAGGCGAAGCAGGTCCCTGCCGCGGCGCCGTGCATGACCGGGAAAGGGGTGACTGCGATGCCCCCGAGGTCATATCCGGATCGGGGTTGAAGTTCTTTCAGGGTGAGTTCGAAGCGCTGGACTGTTTTCGAAGAACCCGGGAACCCGGATTCCATGACTCGCTCGTACCATTCGGCAAGTCCAGGAGGACCGGCGATCGTGAGCGGTTCCGTGCGCTTCGAGAACTGCGCATCCAGAATGAAGAAGGGAATGCCTCCGCCATGGTCGGCGTGATAGTGGCTGATGAGAATCAGACCGATCTCGTTTGCCCTGATCCCGTTCGATTTCAGGGCCACAAGAGAGGTCGCCCCGCAGTCCAGAAGGAAATTCGTCTTATCGCCCGTAATGTGCATGCACGTATTTAAACGGCCGCCGTTTCCGAATGCATCTCCGCTGCCAAGAAACCGGATCTTCATCTTCTCCCTCCAGGAAGTGTGCCGTGAGTTCAATTCAGTCCGATACGACCATTCGATTTTGGTTTTTTCCGCGCGAGAAATCAACGACATATTTCGCCTGCCGGACACATGGCGCGGTCGGGAAACCGCGCCATAACAGGGGTCGGGAGGCTGCACCATAACAGGGTCAGGGATGCGATAGAGTTGCCCTGAGCGGCACAGCACGTGCCGGATACTATCCGGCCTGCCGGGGCGGGGTTCCCAAGGCGGACCTTGGGAACCAGCGGCGTATTTACTTAAAGCAACAACATTTGGTCTCATCCCGGGCACTTGCACCGGATTTCAGCCCTTTGGGGCCGATCGCTCGGCGCTTGCTGTGTCTGCCCCGGTGCTTTTGCGGGGCGCCACAGCAAGCGCCAAGTAAGCCGCAGAGCGGCGCAGGGGGTGTGGGGGCCGCCGGTCCCCACGCGTTTCTTATTGGTATTGGCTTTTGGCCGGACTCAGTTTCCCATCCAGCGAAGAGTGATGACCGCCGCAAGGCCGACGACCATTGTGAGGCCCGTGTTGCGAAAGCGGTAGGCAACCGCGGCCGCGACGATGCCCGCGATGAGATAGTTGTTGTGGAGCGTGAGTTCGAGATGCCCGTC
This sequence comes from Pseudomonadota bacterium, assembly GCA_023416335.1. The sequence goes on from JAEZHY010000258.1 coordinate 22,458, forward strand.
GGGCAAAAGAATCGACGGCACGATCAGGGCGGTGAGGATTCCGGTGGGGACGTGCTTTAGCCACCTGTCCAGGCTGACGGGCAGCCCGATCTGCCGGAAAAGCGCCTGCGCGCCGAAGCGGGTGAAAAAAGTGGCAGCGGCCATCCCGAGTATGAGCAGGAGCATATCCGTCCGCATCAGTTCTCCTTTTCCAGAAGGCCGCCGATTACGCTCGCAACGATGCAGGCCGCTATGATGTACCATTTGCCGGGGAGCAGGATGGCCGAGAGCACCGCGGTCACGGCTGCAATGGAAGCGACGGCGAGACTCCTCAGGTCGGCCAGTCGCGGAACGAGCATCGCGAGGAAGGTCGCCGGCATGGCAAAATCGAGGCCCCATTTGAGCGGGTTGGGAACGTATGCGCCCATGGAAAGCCCGGCCGCGGTCGAAAGTATCCAAGCGGCGTAGACGGTCGAATTGGATCCCAACTGGTAGTGATCGTCGTAGCCGATCCTGCGCACCCGGTCCATCGTGACGGCGTAGCTTTCATCCGCCATTCCGAAAGCAAGAAGGGCCTGCCTGCGCAAGGGCAGTTCGGTCAGGTGCGGAGTGAGCGAGGCCCCCATCAGCAGGTGCCTCAGGTTTATCAGAAGGGTGGTGAAGACGATCATGGAAAAATCGGCCGCGCCCATGCCCAGCATCGTGATGCCGACAAACTGCGCGGAACCGGCGAAGACGATAATGGACATCAGCAGGGTTTCTCCCGGAGTGAGTCCCATTGTGGGGCCGATGATTCCGTAGGTAATGCCGAACGGGATCATGCCGATCACCACGGGGATGGTGTCGCGTATTCCTTCTCTGTATTCCGGGCCGAATCCCGCTCGCTTTGCAACTGCTTCCATAATTCTTCTCCCCCTTTTGGATTTGCACTTTTAGTAAAAAGTGAAACCGTGATAAATATCCAATTTGAAAAAATTGACCGAAAATTGGATATTGAGGGGGATTTTCTGAAAATGGATATATCCAATACCATTCCACCTGCCGTCGATCCCGGATCCGGCGTGCCTGTCTACCTGCAGATAGCGGAACAGATCGCAAAGGATATCCGAGAAGGGCGGATCGCTCCCCGGACAAAACTGCCGCCGGAACGTCAGCTCGCGCTCTCGTGCGGGGTCAGCCGAACTACGGCCATAAATGCCTACCGCAAGCTGGAGGAATGGGGGCTGGTGCGAATGCGCATGGGCAGCGGGACTTACGTCGATCCGGATTCCGGCGAAACGGAGGCGCCGCCGATGCCTTGGGACCAGATTCTCGTACCCCGTCAGCGCACACCTCTTTCAGGCATCCTGAGAGAACTGGTATCAGAGGATATATCCGGGCGGACGATTTCCCTCTCGACTGGAATGCCCGATCCGTCCCTATATCCCACGGAAGCCTTTACCGAAATGCCCGGCCGCTGGGACCCCCGCGCCGTCAGCTTCGACCTGGGACATATTCCGACCGAGGGGTATCCCCCCTTGCGCAAAATCCTGGCGGCGCATCACGAAAGGAGCGGCGTGGCGACGACTGCAAACAACATCGCCGTAGTCTCGGGCTCGCAGCAGGGGCTTTACCTCCTGGCCGACATACTCATTCGACCGGGCGATTTCGTAGTTGTGGAGTCGCCCACCTTTCTCGGCGCTCTGCCCGTCTTTCAGGCAGCAGGCGCAAGGATTCTTACCCTTCCGGCCCCCGGGCCGCTTCAGCTCGACCTGCTCGAAGACTACCTCGTGCGCTACCGGCCGAAACTGCTCTACATCATGCCCAGCTTTCAAAATCCAAGCGGGCGGGTGCTCACGCCTGCCGAACGCGAGGCCCTTCTCGCCCTTGCCGTTCGGTTCCGCTTGGCGATCATCGAAGACGACCCTTACGGCGAACTCTATTACGGCGCACCGCCTCCACCCTCGCTCTGGTCGCTCGACCGGCACGATTGCGTCATTCGCCTGGGTACTTTTTCAAAAATACTATTCCCCGGGCTGAGAACGGGCTGGGTGGCAGGGCCGGAGGCCGTGATCGATCGCCTCGCGCTGAAAAAACAACTGGTGGATCTGCACAGCGCAAATCTTTCCCAGCTGCAGCTCGCCGAATTTCTTGCGGAAGGGCGGCTTGACGATCATCTCGATTCCGTCCGCGCCGAGTACCGAAAGCGTCGGGACGCCTCCGCTTCCGCCCTTCGGAAATGGTGTGCCGGCCTGACTTTTTCGGAACCGTCCGGAGGGTTTTATTTCTGGTGCTCCATGAAGGGGCGGACCGCTTCGTCCCGGCAACTGCTCCAGGAAGCGATCCGCCAGGGTGTTTCTTTCGTGCCCGGGGAAGCCTTCTATCCCAATTCCGAATGGAGTCCGGAGTTTCGTCTTTGTTTTGCGGCACATGCGGAAAATAATTTGAGGGAGGGAATCAGGCGCCTGGGGAAGGCGCTGTCGCTGATGGACAGAAACGCTACGGGCTTGTCCCGGCCGGCCCTTCACAGTTTGCAGCCGATTATTTAAGCCGGCAAAGGGAAACATCTCCTGCTTGACTGATACAAAGATGCGCTCAAGAAGGATCCAAATAGCGTGGGGACCGGCGGCCCCCACACCCCTACGCCGCTCTGCGGCTTACTTGGCGCTTGCTGTGGCGCCCCGCAAAGGCACCGGGGCTGACACGGCAAGCGCCGAGCGATCGGCCCAGGAGGGCCGAAATCTGGTGCAAGTGCACGGTCGAGTTAACCTCTTCCACCTCGACAGGGAATTAAATATCAACTTGAAAGCAACTTAGTATGAACGGGCCGCCTGCCAGGGGAAGCGGCCCATCACGCCAAATGCAACTGCTTATTGGCAGGTGACCCCGCTGTTCTTGAGGTCCTCGATCATCTTATCGGAAAAGCTGGGAATCTTTTTCAGGTCATCGCAACTTTTGAAGGGACCGTGCTGGTTGCGATAGTTTACGATATCCTGAGCGCGTGTCTTTCCAACCATTCTCAAAGTTGCCAGTTCTTCGACACCAGCTTTGTTGATGTCTATTTTACCGGACTGTTCTTTTGCCATTTTATCCTTTCTCCTTTGCTTGCTTCGGGTTGTTATCGGTCCACTTCCCTTACGAGCCGGCCGATTCCCGGCCATAAAGGCGGACCTCGTCATTTCTATATTCTATGTCTGTGTTTTGATTGTATTTTTTGCCACTCCCCTAACTTAACCAGCAGGCTTTTTCTCTGCAACAAACCGGTCCATCCCGACCCAGTTGACCTTTTTCGAAACTCTGTCCGACAGTTTGCTGAAATAATGGATAAAGAGGCAGGCGAGGGTGATGCGTAATGGGCAAGGGGGGCAATGCCGAACCCCATAACCCATTACCCATAACCTTTCTTGAGGAAGGCGACTTCGACGGGGTGGGACTCGAAGGTCCCACCCCGTCGTTTACAGGAGAATCAAAAGGCCGTTGCGGGTGAGCCGGTTGAGCGGACTATCAATTAGCAATCGGCGGCGGTGAATATTTTCCCGGGTGACAGGTCGAGCAGGCAACCGGTGTGCCGAAAGGTATGACCACGGGAATCTTCCCCTTGGCCAGAAGATTCCGCTGAGCATGTGTTTTGGAAAGCACGGTTCCCGTCAGGTCCGTGCCGTGGCAGGCCATGCAGGTTGCGTTGTCCCTTCCGCATAATCTCCCGTGAAGCTTGTTCCAGGACGCATCGTTTACGGCGTGCATCCCGTGGGGGCCGTTCAGCCCGGGTACTATCGGCTTCTTGTGGCACGTTGCGCACTCGACGATTGGTCCCGTATGTCCCTGGAGTTCGGTTGCCGTAATGTCGTCGTTCGACGGGCTCCGGCCCGGCCACTCCGCGTGTGTACTGCCGTGGCAGGCCTCACAGGAAACGCTCCCGTGCCCCGCGCTCATCTGGTAGAGCCTGCCGGCCTGTTCTGCAAACCGGGTGTTCGAAGCGATCCGGGGATTGGCTGCCGCGTCACCGTCGTTATAGGCCTGCAGCAGCACGAGGCTGTTACCCATGTGGTCGGTTGCATCTCCGGTATGGCAGGACTGGCACTTGGGAAGGTCGGTCCAGGGTTGGCGGACTTTCCCGTTTGCCAGGTGGATCTCGTTCCCATTCGCATCAACACCGCCTATGGTCGTCAGGCCGCTGTGGCAGCTCTGGCAGACGAGTCCCTTTTGCGCCATAACGCTTCGCAGACACTGGGTATCGCTCCCCGGATGGCAGAAGTAGCATGTCGTGACACTCGGACCCGAATCGGGTTCGGGAATCGGAATTACCCCCTGGTTGGTATTTGCGCCCGGTCCGGCGGGCAGTCCATGGTGACGGTGGATCGCAAGCGAAAGGAAGAGTTTTCCTTTCTGGGCTCCCTGCGTACCCTTGCCGCTGAGGTCGAGGGCCTTCGAATAATGGCATGACGCGCACAGCACGGGTCTGCTGTTCATGAGAGTCGTCCCGTTCATGGCGTCGTGCAAGGTGAGGATGTTCTCCTTGTATCGGATAATCGGATTCGGGTCCTGGCTCCAGGCGTCGTCGGTAAGACCGTGGAAGTCGGTTGAGCCGGCGGGAGTAGATGCCGCGTCCATGCCGGTCTCGTGGCACGAGGCGCAGTTCATTTCACTGGAGACCGGAACGACGATGTCGGTTGAACTCAGGGGGCCTTTTCCCTGTCTGTCCCAGGCCTGGATGCGCATGAGCGGGTAGGGGTTCGAGGAGAAAGAGTCGTCGAGGTCCGTAATGGGAACTCCTGCGGCCATAAACCATCTCGGGTCGCTCAGGAGGAAGGGCTTATAAGGCTGCTCGAACTGGAACCGGCGCAGAGCGTTGGTCGTTCCGGGCATCATGGCTCCGGTAATGCCGACGTCCACCGGCCGGGATACTCCGAACAGGGCCGAGATATAGTCCCAGAAGTTCGTCTTATCCCGGCTGGTCAGATTGATCGAGTCCGATGGATCGGAAGTGCCCGAGTAGGTGACATTTACATTCGAGTTTGTGAGGAGCTTCGGCAGATTGCCGCCCTTGTAAATCACCTGCGCGCGGAGCACGTTGAAAGGCGGCAGCAGGGAGAAGACCGAAAAATCGGGATCGTAGCAGTGCATCCCGAGATTGTTGTATCCAAAGACCTTGTAGTCCTTATTTCCCGGGGGGAGCGGAGTTGACGAAATTGCCGCCGATGCGCTTCCAAGCACGAGCACCAGCGTCAGTAGAAGAACCGGAATACGTTGAACCGCCCTCATTTGGACCTCCTCGAAAACAGGTTTCGTTCGGATTGCGCACAAAGCTCCCCGATGCCCGCGAGCCTGTGCCCGGTGGGATACGCCCCTTGCCCCGTGGGACGATCGGATATTGGTATCCAGGAAAAATGCTGCAAATGTGTCGCAGGTATGCTACCTGCGGAGATGTTGAGCAAATGACATGCCAAATCGTGGAACCCTGTAGAAATAGAGAAAATGGTTCCAATTCGTGTCCCTGCGCCGTTTTTTACCTGTTTCGGGGTGTCTGTGTTATGTCCCGGAAGTCATACCGTCAGGGGGCCGATATGATGATTTTGTCTCCCGTGTTCCTCCTGGAACTCACGATGCTTGCACGAAGCTTTCCTTGGGGATGGGGTGTATTTATCCACCATGGCGGGCATGCTTGTCCGACCCCTGCGGCCTTCGACCGGCTCTAGTCAAACTTCAGTCAAGGGCGAGGTACGATGTTGAGGCGCGGTTTCCTGACCGCGCCGGCACGGGTGACACGGGCAATGTCTTTTTATTGCCCGTGCCGGAGGCAATAGGGTTCGATGAAAGTATCGATTCCATTTTTCGGCCCCTCCTGTCCTCCGGAGCCGTAGGATGGGTGGGAGCGGAGCGGGAACCCATCGTTTTTTCGGTTCGTTCCCTTCTCAGTAGCCGGGAAACTCAGGGACTGTCGAATACGACTTTCTTTTTCCGTCGACAACCTTCGTGTGTTTCCAGGCACCTACTTATTCCTCTCCGGCCAATCATTCCCGAGCGTTCCGAAAAACGATGGGTTGTCACGGGTGATACGGGCAATGTCCGTGCCGGAGGCAATAGGGTTCGATGAAAGTATCGATTCCATTTTTAGCCCCGCCTGTCCTTCGGACCCAGGCAGCAAAAAGACGCTGCCTGGGTCACCCTATGTCGTTCCCGGCGGCCTGCAACCGGCTGGATCGCCCGATTATTGACTCACTATTGGAGGAGAATTATTTTCGTTTCCTGCAATCATAGCCGGATAGCCGTTTATGATTTGAACTGCCAAAAACTCATGGACCGTTCTCTCATGTGTCCATAGAAGGGCGCTGGATAAAATGCAATATGTTCCGATAATCGAGGCCGAGAGGGCCGGAGATGGGGATGACACGGAGAAAAAAGCCGCATATTCCTCCTGCCGGACATTGCCCGCTTCTTATATGTCCGAATATTCCGTACTGGGGCTCTTTGTAGACGATCTGCAATCGGCCCTGGAAGTGCTGCGCAACGTGGGCATAACGGCTACCGAAGAAGAATTCGGCGCCGAGATTGCAATCTCGGGCCGGAACGAACTGCCGGAGCTGGTTCGAAGCCTGTCCGAGGCGGGAATATACGCCACGATCGGCGACGTCATCGATTCGGTTTACCAGGGCTGATAAGAGATATCCCGCCCGTGCGGCGGGAACGAGATAACCAGGAATCGAGCCGGGAGCGAGTACCGCAGCTAATGATACCGAGAGGAATCTCCTGTATAATACTTTCCGGGAAAAAGTTTCAAACAGTACCGGAATGGCGGAAGCTTCAATGAAGACTGAAGTATACCGCCGGTCGAGTAGAATTGGAGAGATCTGATGCAAAACAGTCCCGAGAGCATGGCCCTTGCGGTAATCGATTCCTGCGCGGACTGCGATGTATGTAGGTATCTCATGGAGGATACTCCATGCCGGGTATTTCCCGCCCTGTATGAACTCTATGACAGGGCTCGGGAAGGCGGTGTTGTCAGTCCGGGAGAATTGCGAAACCTGGTGGACCTGTGCAACTTCTGCGCGCTCTGCCCCTGTCAGAACGTCCGCTCCGAGATAATGAAAGCCAAGCATGCTTTCATCAGCAGGGACGGCATCGACCCGGCCATTCGCCTGCTGGAAGATATCGAGCGGCTTGCGAAGGTGTGTGGGGCATATCCGTCCCTGGCCAATAAGCTGTTTCAGGGCAACCGGACCGGGGGAGTCCTTAAGAAAATCACAGGGATCCATCCTGACCGGAACCTGCCGGTTTTTCCCGGAAAAGATTTCGCCAACTGGGCGGAAAAGAACGGGCTTCGCGGCAGGCAAACGGGTGAGGGAAAGAGAGTTGCTTTTTTTGCCGGTTGCACCGGCCAATACCTTTTTCCCGATGTGCCGAAGGCCGCAGTCGAAGTCTTGCGGCGGAACGGGATCGACGTTTATATGCCGGAACAGAAATGCTGCGGGATGCCAAGTCTGCTGGAAGGAGACATCAGACTTACGCTGAAGATGGTTTCCTTCAATCTGGACCGACTGTGCGAGGCGGTTGATTCGGGATACCGGATTGTGTGCTCGTGTCCCACGTGCGCCTATATGCTGAAGCATGTACTGAGCGAGGGAGCATATTACAGTCGCGAATATCGCGAATCGGCGGTTCGGGAAACCGGCACGCCCGAACAGGCAGGCCAATCGAAACTCAGACAGTACAAACCCTCCAAGATAGACAACCTGCTTCGGGACGAAGGCTGCTTCTCGTCTGTGGATGCCTTGAAACGGATCAAAGTCGCAGAGAATACATTCGATCTGGGCGAATATTTACGAGATTTACGCGACACCGGGGAATTCAATGAAAACTTTGGCCCCGTGCCGGCGAAAACGGCTTATTACCCTCCGTGCCATCTTCGGGAACAAAAAATCGGTGAACCATATGCAGACCTGCTTGCACTGTTGCCCGGGATCTCCATGAAGCGGATCGACGGCGCTTTCCACTGTTGCGGAATCGCCGGCATCATGGGATTTAAAAAGAGCTTTCACCCGGTTTCCGTCGAAATCGGAAGCCGCCTGGCGGAAAAAATAAAGGAGATCCATCCGGAGAGGCTGGCTGTTGACTGCCTGAGCTGCCGAATCCAGTTCAATCAGATGCTCCCTTACAAGGTTTTCCACCCCATAGAAATACTTTGTGAAGCTTACCGAAATTTCAGGACCGGCCCCGAGAGCAGTCCGGTTGCGATTTGAACTTTTGCTTTGGACGATCGGTTCCGTAATCTCATTTTTTTGAAATATCCTGTAACCTTTGCACCTGCCTTTTCGTCTCCATTGGGAACAGCGTTTCTTCAATTTACCAGGAGGAGGTGTACGATGGATGAGAAGACCGAACTCTTGATATGCATCGGGTCGGCAACCGCGGCAAACTGTGTTCCCTGTTTCGAATACTATTTCAAGAAAGCTTCGGCTTTGGGAATAACTTCCGATGAGGTTCGAAAGGCAGTGGAACTGGCGTGTAAGGTCAAGACCGGCGCCGGTATCGTCATGAAGAAGAGCATCAGGGACATAACCGGACAGGATTGGGGGGCGGAACGGACAGACGGCGGGGAACAGGATCATCCCTGCTGCAGGTAGCCCGGACAGGATGTCGTATATGGAATTCTTCGAAATCTATGATCGGTATTACAAGAAGGTGCGAAATTTCATCCTTGCGTCAGTCCGCGACGAGTGGACGGCAGACGACCTCACCCAGGAGACTTTCATCCGTGTCCAGGGAAGTCTGGATACTCTGAAGGACCCTGCCAAACTTGCGTCGTGGATCTTCAGGATTGCACATAATATTTGCCTGGACCATTTTCGCAACATGAAGAGGACTTCCTCGAATGAATGCGAACTGAGCGAGGCCGCGGACCTGTTCAAGGAGGCGATCGTTCAGAAGAGTCTCGAACAGAGCGAAATGAGTTCATGCGTCCAGGGCGTGGTCAGGCTTTTGCCCGAACCCCAGCGGAGTGTCCTGACTCTTTTCGACATCGCGGAGCTCAGCCACCGTGAGATTGCCGAGACATTGGATACGACGGTCGAGAATGTGAAGGTGAGATTGCACCGGGCCAGGAAGAAATTGAAGGAACTGCTCGAAGAAAGATGCACCTTCGAAGTTGATGAAAGAAACGTGCTCACCTGTGAACCTGTTTCCAGGAACCCACACAAGGAGGGCTGACACGTCCGGCTGCATACTTTCCCGGTTTATTCGGGTGGCGGTGGATCTTCCCGATCTCAACAAATGGCCCCTGCGGGGGCCATTTTCATTTTCTCCGCCCGGATGCCCGTTCCCTGTAACCTTCTCCGCCTCCATTTCGTCTGCATAGTAAACGTAAAGAAATCGGCATTTGGCGAAAGGAGGTGATCTCGATGGCGGAACAGGATAACCGGAGCAAAAAGGGTCCGGCCGGTTGTTTCGGAATGATGCGGGACATGATGCGGAACATGATTTCGGGAAAGCAGGGGTCGAGTTGCTCATGCAGTGAAAACATGACCGAGATGATGTCGGCGTGCTGCTCACCGAAGACCGAGAAGGACAGTTCGGAGACTCACAAGCAGGATGCCCCGAGGTGACCGATACGCATCTGAGCCGGAAGGCTCGGCTTCAAAGGAGAAGAGAAATGGCCAAAACGATACAGGTTCGACTGGCGGAGAGTTCCTGCAAGGCGGGACTTGGCTATGCGCGGAAACATTTATCGACATCCCCGAAAGACGCGGTGATCTGCTGCGAGGGTATGTGCCTGAAAGGAGAAACCGCGAGAAGAGCGGCGAACCTGATTGCGCACAAGCTGGTGCCCGACAGGACGGTCCGCATCTGCCACGGCGGTTTGCTGGAAGAATCCGGAGGGATGAGGGACCTCGTTGAGAAAGCGGACCGGGTCCTGGTTCTGGACGGCTGCGGAATGGCCTGCGGCGCGCGGCTTACCAAAGGGGCCTTTCCGGACCTCAAGCCTGAGGTGGTATTCGCGAACCAGCTTTACGAATGCGACCCGGAAATTTTCGGAGTGGACGAAATGCCCGACCCGCAGATAAACGACAATGCCGCAAAAGTTGCCGCGCAGGTGGTTGCAAAGTACTTTCAGTAATTTCCCATACCCTGTCCCTCAGCAATCGGGGCAGGGTATGCTTTTTCAATCTTCTTTGTTGGGCCTTCTCATCTCTTCAATCCATGATTCGACTTTCGATTTGATTCCATCACGAACTTTTCGCGTCTTATCCCGCTTCTCGTCTTCACTCCCTTGAAATGTTGCCGGATCGTCGAATTCCCATGCGAGTCTTTTCGTGATTCCAGGAAAAACAGGGCACTTATCCTCGACGGATTCCCTGCATACAGTAATGACATAATTGAACAGCATGCCCGCTTTGTAGAGCCCAAAAACGTTTTTTGCCCTGCTTTCCGACAAGTCATAACCCAGTTCGCGCATGACTTCGATCACAAGAGGATTGACGGAGGTCGGTTCGAGGCCGGCGCTGTCAGCTTCGAACATGTCCGCGCCGAGCCTGCTTAGAAAGGCTTCAGCCATCTGGCTCCGAGCAGCATTGTGCACACAGATGAACAGTACTCTATTCTTCTTCATTTCTCCCTCGAAATGGGGTCTATCGATTGAAACCTTGCCGTAGCTTATCTCTTGAGATCCAGCGGCGAGATTATAAGCTCTCGAAAAGAGGGAAGTGTTACGGACCTGTTACGAATTCATGAAATATACAATCGCTGGCTCGAATGAGGTTGACAAAGCAGGGTCCGTCAGGTAAATCAGATTAATCTGAAGAAATAGATTAATCAGTAAGTTTTGAAAGGAGTCGGGATGGCAAAAAATGAAAAAAGTGGGACCTGCTGCGCTCCGGAACGCAAGGAAGACTGCTGTAAGGTGGAGTCGCTCATAACGGTCGATGAGCGAGGTCAGATGGTGCTGCCCAAGGAATTGCGGGAAAAGGCGAAGATACGCGCGGGGGATAAACTCGCGCTTATCAGTTGGCAAAAGGACGGAGAGGTTTGCTGCTTCACCCTGATAAAGGCGGATGCCCTGGCCGAGCGCGTGAAGGAATTTCTCGGGCCGGTGCTCAAGAGTATAAGCTCTGAATGAAACCCGATTCTGGAAACAATCAAGGGAGAAATCACCGTGGAAACCGAACGGATCAAAGAGGCGGTAAAGTCGAAGTATGGGCAAATTGCCCTCAAAAACCTGTCCTGCTGCGGCCCCGGGAAATCCTGCTGCGGCAGTTCCGTGAGCGCCGAGGACATGAGCAGAATTGTCGGATATAGCGAAAAGGACCTCGCGGCGGCCCCCGAAGGGGCAAACCTCGGGCTTGGATGCGGCAATCCGGTGGCCCTGGCCTCGCTAAAGGAAGGCGACACAGTTCTAGACCTGGGATCCGGAGCGGGCTTCGACGCCTTTCTGGCTGCGGCGAAGGTCGGTTCGTCAGGCAGGGTTATTGGAGTCGATATGACACCCGAGATGATCGAGAAAGCCAGGGCCAACGCACTCAAAGGCGAATTCAACAACGTTGAATTCCGGTACGGTGAAATCGAGAGCCTGCCGGTCTCGGACGATGAGGTCGATGTCATCATCTCGAACTGTGTTATCAACCTTTCACCTGAAAAGGAGAGGGTTTTCAGGGAAGCCTTCCGGGTGCTGAAACCCGGCGGACGATTGATGGTTTCAGACCTCGTCCTCCTGAAGCCTTTGCCCGAATCCGTCAGGCAATCGGTCGAAGCCTACGTCGGCTGCATTGCCGGAGCGAGTATGAAAAACGATTACCTGGGCGCCATAAGTGCAGCCGGGTTTCGTGATGTGGAAGTGGTCGGTGAAGACGTCTACCTTGCCGGGTCGGCGGCAAAGGAGTTTGCATCAGACTTACTCGGTGCGGTTGCAAGCGTCAAAGTCAGTGCAATCAAATCGAATTGATGAGTTCGGAAGGTTTGCGGATTGATCGTCCTTTCCGGCTACTACACGAGAATGACTAGCACTGTCATCTGATTTTCCTGTATAATCCTCCTCAAATATGGAGGATTGATGGGCTTTACCCGAAGAGACTTCATAAAGATGGCGGGCGCTGTGGCCGGGGGCGGAATAGGCACCGGCCGTCTGCTTCCGTCGGTCCTGGCTTCGAATGACGGGGCCGATCCGCAGGCAGAGAGCACTGCAACCATCTGCGAAATGTGCCACTGGTACTGCGGCGCGATAGCCCGGGTGGTTGACGGCAGGGTCGTCAAACTGGAAGGAAATCCCAACCACCCTCACAGCAGAGGTAAGCTCTGTGCAAGAGGACATGCCGGTATCGGGCTTCTGTACGACCCCGACAGGGTGATGACGCCGCTCATCCGAACAGGGTCCAGGGGAGACGGGAAGTACAGGCAGGCTTCGTGGGACGAAGCTCTCGATTATATCGCCGAAAAGATGCAGAGCATAAAAAAGGCATATGGTCCCGAGGCCATATGCCTTTTTAACGGCGGCGGATGCTCATCGCACCTGATTCCGCTGATGGCGGCCTTCGGCAGTCCCAATTTCGGAAATCCCTCATTTGCTCAATGCAGAGGTCCGCGTGACGTAGGGTTTCAACTGACCTTCGGCGACTACCCCGGTGCGCCCGAGCGTCTTGATCTCGCCAACAGCAAGGCCATAGTTCTTTTCGGGTCCCATCTCGGCGAAAACATTCACAACTCGCAGGTCCAGGATTTTGCGGAAGCTATCGGCAGTGGCGCAAAGCTCATTGTTGTTGACCCCAGGTTCTCGACCGCCGCGGGAAAAGCCGACTTCTGGCTTCCGATCAAACCGGGCGCCGACATTGCGCTCATGCTCGCCTGGACCAATATCCTCATCCGGGAGAGACTCTACGACAAAGACTATGTAGAGCGTTATGCAGCCGGCTTTGTTGAGCTTGCCGCATCCGTTTCCGATTGCACTCCGGAATGGGCCGAAAGGGAGACTGAAATTCCCGCCGGCCGAATTGTCGAGACGGCGCGGGAGATCGGAAAATTCATGCCTGCGGTATGTATCCATCCCGGCAGGCATTCCTCCTGGTATGGAAATGATGTCCAGAGATCCAGGGCTCTTGCGATCCTGACCGCCCTTCTCGGGTCGTGGGGGCGGGAAGGCGGAGTCTTTCTGCCGACCAAAGCTGCGCTCAGGAAGGCTCAGTCCCCGAAACCCTATCCCATGCCCGAAAAAGAAGCCCTGATCGATCTTGCTCCTTACCCGTTTGCAGCCTGGGCAGGCATTCCCAACGGAATCACTAATCTCGCAAGGGCCGCCACGATCACCGGAAAACCATATTCCATCAAGGGCTGGATCGTGATGGGGACCAATGTCGTCAAGGCTATCCCGAACCAGAAAGAAACCTTGGAGGCCATCAGTAAACTGGACCTCCTGGTGACGGCGGAAATTCTCCCGCTGGACACTGCGATGCTGTCCGACGTCATTCTTCCTTCGGCATCCTACCTGGAACAGTCCACGGACCTGATCGTGGACAGAGGCGAGTATCTCGGCATCTGCATGGGCAGGGCAGCAGTAAAGCCCCTCTATGAGAGCAGGGACGGGTACACGATCGCAAGAGAACTTGCCGGGAGACTCGACCTGGCCGATTACTTCCCCTGGGAAACGCTCGAAGACAAAATCAGAGAGCAGTGCCGGACCTGGAAGATCGATTACGACCAACTCGGCAAAAACGGTTATGCCCGCTTCAAAAACACCTGCGCCGCCTTTATCACCCCTGAGAACCAGCCCGTTTTCAGGACCTCTTCGGGCAAGGTAGAGTTGTACAGCCGGGAACTGGAAAAAAACGGCTTCGACCCTGTTCCAAAATATACCCCTGTGCCGCAGCCGGAGGAGGGCTATTTCCGGCTTTTATACGGCAGGAGCCCCGTTCATTCGTTTTCCAGGTCCACCAACAACCCACTGCTGACTCAGATGCATGGTGAAAACGAGGTCTGGATCAACACAAAAAAAGCAAAAGAAATCGGAATCAAAAACGGCCGGTATGTCACACTGGTCAACCAGGACGGAGTCACGAGCAACCGGGTAAAAGCCAAGGTCACGCAGAGGATCAGGGAAGACTGTGTCTACATGGTCCACGGTTTCTGTTCGTCTTCGAGAGACCTCAGGAATGCCTACCGGAAAGGTGCGGATGACCAGGGGCTGATTACGCGCTACGCTGTCGATCCAATTTGCGGATCTACCGGAATGAGGGTCAATTTCGTGAAAGTGGTCCGCGAGGTTTGATATGGCAAGATATGCGATGGTAGTGGATCTGAAGAGATGCGTGGGGTGCATGGCCTGCATTACGGCATGTGCGACGGAAAACAGGGTGCCTCTCGGACTGTTCAGGACCCGGGTAGTGGAGCTTGTTTCGGGGGAGTTTCCGGATCTGCGAATGGAACTCAGGCCGGAGCTTTGCAACCACTGTGAAGAACCGCCTTGTGTTAGATGCTGCCCGACCGGAGCTTCCTTCAAGGCAAAAGACGGGATTGTCGAAATCAGGCGGAACAGGTGCATCGGATGCAAAGCCTGCGTTGCCGCATGTCCTTACGATGCGCGCTTTATAGATCCAAACGGGTATGCGGACAAATGCTCTTTTTGCAGCCACCTGGCAAGAAAGGGGAATGAACCGGCGTGCGTGTCCACCTGTATTGGCGGGGCGCGTGTCTTTGGCGACCTCGACGATCCGGAC
>JAEZHY010000259.1 GCA_023416335.1 Pseudomonadota bacterium
GTGCTGTCCAGGGTCTCACGGTTGTAGCGGCTTCCCTCGCAGACCGGACAGGTCACGTAAATATCGGGGAGGAAATACATTTCGATCCGCTGGAAACCTTCCCCCCTGCAGTGCTCGCACCTGCCGCCCTTCGCATTGAACGAAAATCGGGCGGGAGCGTACCCGCGGGCGCGGGCTTCAGGCACGCGCGCAAAGAGCGACCGGATGAGGCTAAACACGCCTGTGTAGGTGGCGGGAGTAGAGCGTGGGGTCCTGCCGAGAGGCGACTGGTCGACCAGGATCACCTTTCGGAGACGGTCAGCATTCGACAGGCTCTCGAAGGGCGCCGGGTGTGTTTCCACATTGTAGATCCTGCGGGCCAGCGCCCGGTAGAGCGTGTCCAGGACGAGGGTGCTTTTGCCGGAACCGGACACCCCCGTTACGCAGGTTATGCAGCCGTAGGGGAATTCGGCCGAGACATTTTTGAGGTTATGACCGGTTGCACCGGTGAGGCGGAAGAAGTCCGTCCGCCTCTTTCGGTATTTCGGAACCGGGATCTGTCTGCGCCCGCTGAGGTACTGGCCGGTAAGCGATTCCGGGGCGGCGCCGATCCTGTCGGGCGGTCCCGAATAGACGACTTCTCCGCCTTGCGTTCCGGCACCCGGTCCCATATCGACAACGTAGTCGGACTGGAGAATCGTATCCCGGTCGTGTTCGACGACGATAAGGCTGTTGCCTGCATCCCGGAGTCGCACGAGGATATCGAGGAGCTTTTGGTGGTCGCGCGGATGCAGGCCTACGCTCGGTTCATCAAGGACATAAAGCACTCCGGAAAGGGTCGATCCAATCTGGTGGGCAAGTCTGACCCGCTGAGCTTCGCCTCCGGAGAGGGTGTTCGAGGAGCGGTCCAGGGTAAGATAAGGCAGCCCCAGTTCGACCAGGTTATTCAACCGGTTCCGGATTTCGATAACAGGGCGTTCTGAAATCCGGCGCCCGGCTTCGTCGAATTCGAGCTTCTTCAGCCATTCGGCAATTCCCGGGGGATTCAATTGCGACACCCTGTCGATGCTGAGGTCGCCGAGCCTGACCGAGCGGGCTGTTTTGTTCAGCCTTGTCCCTTTACAATCCGGGCATACGGGCATCTCCGGACGAAAGGAAGGGAGCGCTTCCGGTTCGCCTTCCCCGGCAGGGGGCGTTCCGGATTCCTCGTCATAGTCCTCTCCGACATAGCCGAGTCCCTTACAGGTTTCACAGGCTCCGGACGGATGGTGGAAGGAAAAGAGGCTGGGTGTTGGCTGCGAGGCCGTATACCCGCATACCGCACAGCGCGGCGATTCGCTGTAATATCTTTCCGTGCCTTCCGGCGTAGCGATACCGGCAGTCCCTTTACCCACGCGCAGGGCGAATTCGAGCGAATCCGTGAGCCTTCGTCGCTTCTCCTCATCGAGAACGAGCCTGTCGACGACAATTTCCAGTCGATGGACAGGGCGGCGGGGAAGCAGGGGAGGAGGATCGAGTTCAAACACTGTCCCCCCCTCGCGGATTCTTGCAAAGCCGTCCCGCCTGAGCCGTTTGATCAGGTTGGGCAGTTCCCTTTCGGCCACTTCCCCGAGGGGCGCCAGGAGGAGCATGCGGCTTTTGGGCGGCAGGGCGGCGTATATGTCGCGCAGGATGTCCGGGACCGTCCAGGCCCGAATCGGCAGATTGCAGTTTGGGCAGTAAAATGTGCCCAGTCGCGCGAAGAGCAAACGAAGATAATCGTAAATCTCTGTGAGGGTCCCGACGGTGGATCTCGGGTTATGCGGAAGGCCCTTTTGCTCGATTGCGATAGCCGGGCTCAACCCCTCGATCTCATCGACAAGGGGGGCGTTGAGCCGGCCGATCAGCTGCCGGGCATAAGTCGAGAGGGCTTCGAGGTAGCGCCTCTGACCTTCGGCGAAAAGCGTGTCGAATGCAAGAGAAGATTTCCCCGATCCGCTTACGCCGGTGATAACGACAAACTTGTCTCTCGGAATCTGGAGATCGATGTTCTTGAGATTGTGCTGCCGTGCTCCACGTATCAGAATTCGGTCCTGGGCCATTTCACTTTTCACACCCCGCAGGGAGCACCGCAGATCTCCGCCTACTACCTATAATGTTTCCACGCGAAGACGCGAAGCCGCGAAGGAAGAGAATACAACAAAATAAGGCAGCGAGCGGGCGCTTTCATCCATTTCAGTGCGCGTTAATAACCCGCTTCTCTTCGCGGCTTCGCGTGCAAAACTTTCAGGAACGTTATCGCCGTTGCCTGTTCGAAGCAATAAGCGACGCCAGTTTTACGGCTGCGATGAGGCTGCCCTGGTCGGCCTTCCCGGTGCCTGCGATGTCGTAGGCGGTCCCGTGGTCGACGGAGGTGCGGACAATCGGCAGGCCGAGGCTCACGTTCACGGCTTCATTGAAATGCGCGAGCTTTACGGGAATCAGCCCCTGATCGTGGTACATGGCGACAACGGCATCGAATTTGCCGGAGAAGGCACGATAGAAGAGGGTATCCGCAGGCCATGGCCCGCTGACTTCGAAGGCCGCATTGGCGAACTCTTCGATTACCGGCCGCAGGGTATCGATTTCCTCGGACCCGAACTTTCCCGCTTCACCTGCATGAGGATTCAGACCCGCTATGGCGATCCGTGGATTGGAGAGGCCGAAATCGCGTATCATTGCCTCCGCCGTGATTCGAATTGTCTTGCGAAGCCGTTCCCTTGTGAGCAGCCCCGGTATGACGGACAGCGCGTCGTGGATTGTGGCGAGGGCAACCCTTAGCCGAGGCCCGGCAAGCATCATGACCACGTCGTCGGCGCGCGTCAGGTCCCTTATGAACTCGGTATGTCCGGGGAAGGGAAAGCCGCATCTGTGCAGCTGCTCCTTGTTGATCGGACAGGTGCAGATAGCGTCCGCAGCTCCGGACAAAGCCAGCCTCACCGCTTTTTCTATGCAGAAGACAGTCATCGAGCATGCGGCGGGCGTGGGGGCTCCAAAAGCAATGTCCGCCGGAGTGAGCGCCGCCGGAGTGACCAGGGGAATTGTGCCCCTTCGGGCTCTGCTGAGTGCCTCCAGATCGTTAATGGGGGCAACGGTGAACGAAGAACCGAGAATCTCGATCGCCCGTTCCAGGGCCAGTTTGTCGCCGATGACGAACGGGATGCAGTCGTCGGCGAACTCCGGCGATCCAAAGGCCTTTACGATCACCTCCGGGCCGACCCCGCAGGGATCGCCCATCGTAATTGCAACTTTTGGAATGTTCATAACTGTTTGCATTTCGTATTCCACCCCACTTCGAGTTCCCGGTCGGGAGAAGAGGGAGCCCGATAAGCAAGTTTATTTACCCGCCGCAATTTTACTTTTCAACTGGTCGATTTCCTCCGGGGTGAACTCACGCCCTTCAGCGTCGAAAATCTTGGTCATCGGAGGCGCATCCAGCTGAAAGAGCCTGGCATCCAGGCTCGGATGGGGCGAGAGGGACTCGATCGTTATTCTGTTCGTATTGCCGAGAATGTCCTGGCTCTCGATCCTGGAAATCCGGTATGTCTGGAGGTCGATCCAGAGGAAGAGCAGCTTGATGCTGGGGTCCTCCTGCTTGGGGACGAGTTTCAAAACGGCGAAGTTCCTGGAAGATTGGCCGGCATCCAGGGTGACGTCGAAATGGTTCTTCAGGCCGACGGCTCCGTCGAAGAAAGTCTGGGCCAGCGGGGAAGCGAACAGCTTTTTCGCATCGAACATCGAGATTTGATTTTCCCCCGGGACATAGAGCCATGCGAACTGATTGTTCGCAACGAAGACCTGCTGTTCCGGTTTATCGTATTCCCATCGCATCAGCCGCGGTTTCGCATAGTAGAGCCTTCCCACAGCCTCGCCCGGAGTGACTGTTCCGGCGGCCGACGATGTGGTCATCTGGCGGAACGTGGCCGTAAAAGCCTGGATCTTCTGATAGTTGGCTTCTGTTTTACTCAGGATTTCTCCAAGCATCGGACCGCCTGCGCCGGCGGTTCGGCCGGTTCCCGACAGCGAGAGAACCAAAAACAATGCAACAAGAAGTGCCGTTGCGTTCTTGATAAACAAATTTCCGTGTTTCATAAAACTCCTCTACTATCGCCTGCCCAGGACTTCTCTGGGCTTGATCCCGTCCGATGGAGAAACAATTCCCTGCTGCTCCATAACCTCTATCATGCGGGCTGCGCGGTTGTAGCCCACCCGAAGTCTTCTCTGCAACATCGATATGGAAGCCTGTCTCGTTTCCATGACGATCTGGACGGCTTCCTCGTATTTCTCGTCAAGTTCCTCTTCCTCGATCTCCGCGGTGGAGGCTTCCTCCGTGAAATCGACCCTTTCCTTGAGAGGATCTTCGATAAGTTTCTGTACTTTCCAGTGTTCCGTCAATCGTTGGACTTCCGCATCCGAGATGAAAGCCCCATGGATGCGCTGAAGCTTCGCGGTCCCCGGAGGCAGGAAGAGCATGTCGCCGGACCCAAGAAGCGCTTCGGCCCCCGAACCGTCGAGGATGGTTCTCGAATCGATTTTGGACGAAACCTGGAAGGATATCCTGGTTGGAATGTTCGCCTTGATTATCCCCGTGAGGACATCGACGGAAGGCCTCTGGGTGGCCAGGATAAGGTGAATGCCGGCCGCGCGGGCCATCTGGGCCAGGCGCGTGATCGATTCTTCGACCTCGCGGGATGCAACCATCATGAGGTCTGCAAGTTCGTCTATGATGATCACAACGTAGGGCAGCCTGTGGTGCTGAAGTTCAACTTCCGGGGTCGGTTCCTTATCTTCGAGGTCCTGCGGCTTCGGCGTCTTTTCGCGCATGACCACGCGATTGTAACTCTCGATGTTTCGCACGTTCTTGTCCGCCAGCAGCTTGTACCGCAGCTCCATCTCCTCGACGGCCCAGCGAAGAGCGCGCGTCGCCATTTTTGCGTCGGTGACAACGGGATGGATCAGCTGTGGGATGCCCTCGAAGCTGCTCAGCTCGATCCTTTTGGGGTCTATCAGGAGCAGCCTGAGGTCCTCAGGGGTATTTCTGTAGAGCAGGCTGCTCAATACCGTGTTGATGCAGACGCTCTTGCCGGTGCCGGTGGCCCCTGCGATAAGCAGATGGGGCATTTTGCCCAGGTTGGCCACAACCGGCTGGCCGGTGATGTCTTTACCGAGGGCGATCGTGAGCGGCGCGACCGATTGGGTGAAAGTTTCGGAATCGAGGACCGCTTTAATAGATACAAGTTCCCGCTTCGGGTTCGGGACTTCGACACCGATTGCGGCTTTGCCGGGAATCGGCCCGGCTACACGGATGCTGATGGCTTTGAGCGCCATGGAGAGATCGTCTGCCAGGTTTACGATGCGGCTGATTTTGATTCCGGGGGCCGGAGCGTATTCGAACATCGTGATCACCGGGCCCGGATTGATGCCGACTACCTTGCCCTGAACGCCGAAATCGGAAAGCTTTTCTTCGAGCACCGCGGCGTTTGTTTCCAGCCGCTTCCAGTCGGGTTTGGTGGCCTCAGTCTCGTAGATATCCAGCAGTTCCGGAGAAGGGAGCGCGTAATTGCCTAGTTCTTCAGGGTTGAGAAGGGGTGGAGCGGATTCCTTCCGCGGCTGCTTTTTCATCACCAGTTGAGTGGGAACTGTTGCAAAAGGGGTTGCCTTTTCCTTCTCCTTCTTTCTCCCCTGCGGTTTCGGCGGTGTGTCCGCTATCGCCGGTTGGGGGTGTTCTTCTTCATAAGCACCGTCATCTCCAAAGAGCCATGCGTACAGCTTCCGCCAAACAACGCCGAGTCCCGACAGCATGGAACTGAGCGTCAGAGGGGTGGAGAGAAGAAGGGCGATGAGAAACACTCCGATGAGCAGTATATGCGAACCGAAGGAGTAGAACCTGTTGTTCAGAAACTGGGCGAGGGCGGCCCCGAGTTTGCCTCCTGTTTCGAACCTCTGGCCTCCCAGGGAGAACTGCGGCCAGTGGAGGGTCAAAAGGGTCATAAAGCTTATGACGAGGAGGGCAATCCCCGAAAACTGGATCCAGGGACGTTCGAACGTTATACCCCTGAAGAGCCTCCATGCGGACCAGACTCCGGTAAAGACGAACCCGTAGGAACCTATGCCGAAAAGAAAAATGAGCGGCCATGCGAGGTGCGCGCCGAAGGTGCCCACCAGGTTTTGCGGAGCGGCTGAATAATCCGAAGAGTTGAAGATTGTGCGGTCTTTTGCGTGAAAGGAGACGATACTGAAAAAGACCAGCAGAGCGATCGTGAGAACGCATAAAGCCCAGATTTCGTGTTTTTTGCGATCCATCCCGTCCCCTGCAGGTCTCTGTAAAACCGAACGCCGCGTATTTGCAGTTAAATTTCGACTACAATCGGATAAATCACCGGTCTTCTGTCGAGTGTCCGATTGAAGAATCGCTTCAACTCCCGACGAATGTCGTCCTGAAGAGCTGCGCAGTCCAGTTCCAGGTCCTCTTCCATCAGCTTGTCGATTGCTTCGAAGATTATGCATTTAGCTTCGAAGAGAATTTCGGGTTTGGCTTCTTCGTGGATGAATCCTCTGCTGAAAATGTCCGGACCGCTAAGCAGTTCATGGGTCTCTTTGTTTATTACGAGCGAAGCGATTACGAGTCCGTCTTCGGAAAGGTGCCTGCGGTCTCGCAGAACGAGTCCTCCGACATCCCCCACGCCTTTGCCGTCCACAAAGACTCTGCCCGTTTCGACTTTCTCCCTGGTGGAAACGGAATCGGCGCAGAAGGAGACGACACTCCCGTTCTCGATGACAAAGCAGTTTGCGGCCGGAATTCCCAGCGAGATCGCAAGCTGCTTGTGCTTGACAAGATGTCTGTATTCGCCGTGAATCGGGATGAAATAGCGGGGTTGAACGACGTTGATCAGTATCTTCAGCTCTTCCTGGTAGGCATGTCCGGAAACATGGATGTCCTTCACCTGTTCGTGAATCACGTCGGCGCCATGGCGGCAGAGGTGATTGATGATGTTCTGGATCGTCCGCTCATTGCCGGGAATGAACCTGGAAGAAAGGATTATCGTGTCCCCTTCCTTGATCTTCAGTTTTTTATGGTCGTCGAATGCCATCCGGCTCAGGGCGCTCATCGGCTCTCCCTGAGTTCCCGTGGTGAGCATCAGGACTTCGGAGTCGGGCAGGTACTGGAGATCCTGGATGCCGATTTCATCTTCCATGGTGAAATCGAGATAACCCAGCTCCCGTGCAAGGCGGACGTTTGTAATCATCGATTTCCCGCTGAGCAGGATCTTGCGTCCGAATTCACGCGCGATATGGATTACCTGCTGAATCCTGTGGAGGTTGCTTGCAAAAACGGCGACGATGATCCTGCCCTGCTTTTCCTGGAAGACCTCGCGGAGGGTCGCGCCGACCTGTTTTTCAGACAGGGTGTACCCCGGACGCTCCACGTTGGTCGAGTCGGAAAAAAGGGCCAGCACACCTTCTTCACCGTACGATCCCAGGCGGGCGATATCGAATCTTTTGCCATCCACCGGGGTATTGTCGATTTTGAAGTCGCCCGAGTGGATGATCACGCCGGCGGGTGTGCGAACAGCGAGGCCGACGCCATCCGGAATGCTGTGGCAGACCTGGATGAATTCGACCTGAAAAGGCCCTACCTCAACGACCTGACGGGGCAGGGTTTGAACGAGGTCCGCTCTCTCCACAAGGTTGTGCTCGCGGAGTTTCTCGTTAATCAGCGCCAGGGTGAGAGGCGTTCCATATATCGGAAGAGGGATTTCCCGGATAAGAAAAGGAATGGCGCCGATATGGTCCTCGTGGCCGTGGGTCACGAAAAGCGCGGCGATCCGCTCCCGGTTTTTCCGGATATAATCGAAATCGGGAATGACAATGTCCACCCCGAGCATCTCATCTTCGGGAAACATGAGTCCCGCATCGATGAGAATGATGGCGTCCCCGTATTCGAGCACCATCATGTTCAGGCCGATCTCGCCGAGACCGCCCAGGGGGATAACCTTCAAATTAGGGTCGGAATGTTTTTCAAGCATTTTGGCGGGGTCCACCCCCATTGCCTGCAGCCTGAACCCGCTCGGAATTGACTTCGGTTTCGGCGCCGGCCTCTTCGGGAGTCAGGTTGCTCCGGATTGCCTCACGGACTCTTTGAAGCAGAATATCCCGGCTTTTTGCGTCCGTGCTTTCGGGCAGTATCGGCTCTCCGAGTACAATTCGAATTTCACCCGGATGTATCATCCAGCTACTTTTGGGAAGAATTCGATAGGAACCGCTGATGCTGATCGGTACGATCGGTTGGTGGGATTTCGCAGCCAGGACGAATCCCCCTTTTTTGAATTCTCTCAGGACGCCGTCCGGACTCCTGGTACCCTCCGGGAAGATGAACACGGATGCGCCCTGGCGGATTTTCTCGGCGGCCTTGTTCATGCTGACCAGCGCTTTCCTGTGATCTGAGCGATCGATCGGTATATAGCCCGCGGCGTACATTGCCCGGCCAAGGATGGGGATCTTGAAAAGCTCTTCCTTTGCGAGCCAGCTGAAATGGATGGGCAGCTTGCCCAAAGCCGCAAAAATGTCGAACCAGCCCTGGTGGTTGCTGGCGAATATGTATGGGCCGTGACGGTTGATGTTATCGAGCCCTTCCATCCGGACTTTGACGCCCGCTCCCCACAGGTTGATGTTGCCCCAGATCCGGGCCATTACATTCGGCCACTTTCTGTGGACGAATGAGCCGAGCACGGCTGAGAGGCCAAACACTATGGTGGAAAGTGCAAGAATGATGTAAAAGATGACGGACCGTAACGCTCTCATATGTCTCCCATTCGGAGATAACAAATAAAGTTATTGAAAACAGATATTTGATAATTTTCAACCCGTTACTGTAAACTGTTTCGGGGTGCTAGTCAATCTCGCAGTTTGCGTAGGCTGTGCTGCCTGCGGCAGTCCTGCCGGAGAAAAAAAACCTGAAAAGATTCATCGTTTTCAAATTCGTGCTATATGTTAGAAATCAAGTTGCGGAATTATTACCTATCTGGTCGAGGAAAGGAAGATAATGGCGAAAGGCACCATAAATAAGGTCATTCTGGTTGGAAGACTCGGGCAGGATCCGGACATCCGCTACAGCCCGAGCGGGACGGCGATTGCCAAGTTCAGCCTGGCAACCGATGAAAGGGTCCCGGCAGGGGAGGGTAACTGGGAAGATCGAACCGAGTGGCACCGCATAGTGGCTTTTGGAAAGCTGGCTGAAGTGTGCGGCAACTATCTCGCCAAGGGGCGGTTGGTTTTTGTCGAAGGCAGTATCCGAAGCAACCAGTGGGAAGACCAGCAGGGCCAGAAACGCACCACCTATGAAATTATGGCCCGGGATATTCAGATGCTTGGAGGCGGAGAAGGCCAGAGGCAGGGTGGCTCACAGGGACAGGGAAATCCCCAGGGCGGCGGCCAGGGATATCCGCAAGGCGGGCAAGGTTATTCCCAGGGCGGTGGACAGGGGTACTCGCAAGGTGGTGGCCAGGGATACTCTCAGGGACAGAATCAGGGTGGGCAGCAGCAAAGAAATCCCGGTCCCGGCGGGCGTACCCAGATGGAAGAGCTTCCGCCCAATATGGGGCCTCCCGATGACGATATTCCCTTCTGACCAATGTAGATCTAATTAATACACCCCCTTCATAAAACCGCTGGTTCCCAAGCCCCGGCTTGGAACCAGCGAACAGGCAACTTAAGGGCCTGCTGTCGCCCACATCCCCTTTGAGAGAGGGGTGCCAACCGGAAAGGGGCCGTAGGATGGGTGGGAGCGGAGCGGGAACCCATCGTTGCTTTAGGCTCGTATCCTTCTCGGCCGTCGGGAAGCTCAGGGACTGTCGAATACGACTTCCTTTTTCCGGACAACTTTCGCTTGTTTCCGCGCCGACCTATGCCTCTCCGGCCGATCATTTGATCATTTTTGGGGCGTTCCGAAAAACGATGGGTTCTCCACCCATCCTACGCCCCACCGCCTTTCCAGCCAGCCATTCCCGATGCTCCGAAAAGCGATGGGTTGTCACGCATCCTTGACCCCGATCAAACAAAGTGGACGTACCGCGAAAGCGGCACTCATCAAACGGGAATACCGGGCAAAGAAAAAGGCAAGCCGTCGGGTTTGCCTTTTTGATGAGTCTAGCAGCAGTGAAAAGCGAAAAACTAGTCTGCCTTCGCCTTGGCTCCGTCCATCAGATCTTTGGTTTCCTTCTTGAAATTCTTGATGGCCTTGCCGATTCCCGATCCCAATTCCGGCAGCTTGCGGCCGCCGAACAGCAGAACGATTACCAGCAGGACGAGCAGGATCTTTCCAATTCCGAGTCCAAACATGGGCTACTCTCTTTCAGGTTGGCTACTTCTTGAGCAGTTCCTCGACTTCATCCAGGAGTTGCAGAAACTCCTTGGACTGTCTGTACCGGTCGAGTTCTTCCTGGTGTGCGAGCCATGTTTCCCATACCCGCATCCACGAGGAGTTGTGCCAGTAACAGGATGAATCGTGCTTGCTTCCACTCGCTCTGGTCCGGTACTCTTCATATTCCTCACGGCAAAACTTGCAGAATGCATAGGGGGCTGCAAACTTGGTGCACTCATCCGTTTTGCCCTCGATCTGGGCTCCGCATTTCGCACATTTGACCACGCACCGCGCACATTGAAAGATCTTGCGGAGCGCTTCTATCTTCTGTTGGCGAAGGGTCAGTTCGCGCCCGGATTTCAAGTTCTCGACTTTTTTGCCAAATTCGATGATCTCGGCCATCTCGCACCTTCTATTTTTTGGCGGTTTTGAGAAAGCTGGATTCCTCTTCCGCAACTGCTCCCGGCGCCAACGTTTCGGTATCCAATCCGTTTGCATCATCGAGATTGAAGAACTGCTGAGCGAAATCCATAAAGGTCGCCTGAGTTCCCCGTTGGGCTTTCTTTTTGAGAAACACTATCGGGTCGTGAAGAAACTTCTTGATAATGGACTGAGTCAGAATATCTATGGCTTCCCGCTCCCTTTCGCTAAGGTTGGGGAGTTGGGAGAGGGTTTTTCGCATCTCGTTTTGCCGTATGGTTTCGGCTTTTTCGCGCAATGATACGATTGTCGGCACCGCGGTGAGGCTGTTCATCCATTTCTTGAATTTAATGGTTTCCTCGTCGATGATATGTTCGGCCATTTGCGCTTCGCTGCGTCTCTCCTCCTTGTTCAGGTCTATTACGCCCTGCAGGTCGTCGATATCATACAGGTAGACGTTGTCTATTTCATTTACCTTCGGATCGATGTCTCTGGGGACTGCGATGTCGATGAAGAAAAGAGGCTTGTTGCGTCGTTCGCGCATCCTCGATCTCACATCCTGGTAGCAGATTATCGGCTCCTGGGCTCCGGTCGAGGAAACCACGATATCCATTCCTTTCAGGGCGTCCAGAAAACGGTCGAAGGGAACGGTTTCGGCCTTGAATCTGCCGGCCAGTTCCATAGCTCTTTCCAGTGTCCGGTTCGCCACGGTCATCTGACGAACGCCCTGGGCGAGAAAATGTTCGGCGGCGAGTTCCGCCATTTCGCCCGCGCCAATGAGCATGACCCTCTTGTCGCGAATGTCGCCGAATATCTTGCGTGCCAGTTCCACTGCGGCATAACTTACCGACACGGCGCACGACCCGATACAGGTTTCGGTGCGCACGCGTTTTGCCACGGAAAAGGCCTTATGCAAAAGGCGATTCAGGACCACCTTGACTGTCCTGTACTCGACGGCTTCGCGATAGGCGTTCTTCAGCTGACCGAGGATCTGCGGTTCGCCAAGAACCATGGAATCGAGGCTCGATGCCACCATGAAAAGGTGTTTAACCGCTTCCAGATCTTCGTGAACGTAGAGGTAGGAATCGATCGGTACCGAGGCGGCGAGGCCGACGTGCGTACGCAAAAGCGCCTTGATCTCCCTTATCCCATCTTCGAGACTGCCGCATGCGAACAGGAATTCCACGCGGTTGCAGGTGGAAAGGAAAACCAGTTCATCCACATGTTTGAGATGCGGAAGCATGTGCAGCGGATTCACCTCCTGCTGGCACGCAACCGCAAGCTGCTCCCGGATTTCCACGGGAGCCGTTTTATGATTCATCCCTAGGAGGACGATGTGAGACATTACATCTTACCTGATAGAATCGAATGATGCCCTTTGAGCAATATATTTGCGCCGAGGAACGTCAGGAGAATGGCCGAAAACCCCAATATGGAGAGCCATGCGGCCCTGCGCCCCCGCCATCCGACGGCAAGCCGCTCGTGCACGAGCACGGCATAGATAATCCAGGTCACCAGAGAGAGAATCTCCTTCGGGTCCCAGTTCCACGGGGAATGAAGTACGATGCCGGCATAGGCGAATCCCGCCACCAGCCCGCCGGTCATGAGCGGGAAACCTGTAATCAGGCAGAAATGGGCAATCGAATCGAGCCGTTCGAGCGGTGGCAGCCTGAGGTATAGAAACCCGAAATTCTTCCTCTTGATGTAACTTTCCTGTACCAGGTACATTATCCCAACGCTGAATGCCAGTGCAAAGAGCGCATTGGCCAGAAATAGGCTTGCTATATGCAATATGACCCAGCCGCTCTTGAAAAACTCGCTTTTCGGCAGAATATGTGCCGGAAGCAAATTGGAAGACAACATGAATATGACTGCAAGAGGCGAGACGAACGATCCCAGGATGCGCAGCTGCAGTCGCAGTTGCACCAAAAGATAAGTCGCCACGAACATCCAGGCAAAGAGGGATATTGCTTCCGGGCCGGTTGTGACGGCCAGTTGCCCGATGGCCACCGAGCGGATCAGGATTGCGCCGGCGTGAAAAATGGCGCCGATCAGCATTATGGTCCATGCAATCTTATGGATTTGAACGCGATCCCTGAAGAGATAGATCAGGTACCCTACCGTGCTGCAGAGATAGCAGAGCGTCGCAATAACTAGGAAAAGGGCTTCCATATTCTGTTCCAGATAGATCGCAGCTCCGATTCGGCAATAACCGGGCTGCACAGTTCGGATATTTTGAGAAAAGCTTTCTCCCGGTTGCCTTCCTTGAGCCATTCGGGAACCGGAAGCGCGGCAAGTGCGCTGAATATGTTCAGACTCTCTTTCTCCTTCATGTTTCGGGAATGGAAATGGTCCCGCAATGCTCCCAGGAGTTTAATGAAAATTTCCCATTCCATGCCGATTTCGCGTTCGAGCTTTTGCCTGAGAAGTTTGGCAATGGCAGGGCTCAGGCCCGATGTACTGACCGCGATGCTCAGAGGGCCTCTCTCGACAACAGATGGAACGATGAACGACCCGAGTTCGGGATCGGCGGCCATATTACACCAGATACCCCGATTATGAGCATCTGCCGCAATCGCGCGGTTCAGCACCAGATCGCTCGTGGCGGCAAAAACCAGGCATGCTCCTTCGAGGTGTTCTTCCCTGTATTCTTTTCCCGCCCAGGAAACCGCATCCTCTGAAAACTTCCCTGCGAGCCACGGTGAGAGTTCCCGGGCGACGATCCTGACGCGCGCGCCATACTTGAGCAGGGTCCTTATTTTCCTTTCACCGACCGCTCCGCCACCCACCACGAGGCAGTCACGGCCGTCCATGGTCAGAAAAAGAGGGTAGTAACGCGCCGATTTGTTCCCTGATTTGGACATCGAGATTATTCGATTTCGATTTAATAGCCCTTGCCGGAATCAATCCGACCCAGTTGGCGGAGATACGTGAACATGGCCTGAAAATAGATACGCGCTCAATCTAACATTGATCGGAGTTTTAAACAAGTATGGGGGCAAAATTGGAAGTACGGTGAAAGACGGCGTTGCATAATAATGAATATGCAACCGCCGGGCGCACAGAAGTTTAGGAATTTCCTGCAGCAGGGTGGTGCGGAACGCGGGGTATTTTATGCTCGAATCATCGGAAGCCGGCCTGGCTTTGCGGATCAAGCTCTTCTGTAAACAACGTAGTCGGCGAAATCGTCAAGCAGTTCTTTCACAGGTCCTTCGGGAAAAATCCTCAGAGCCTCTTTAGCCCTCATGGCATGAACACCGGCCTGCTCGTTCGTGTATTCGATTCCGCCGGTACGGATTACGATGTTCTTGATCTCATTTACGTCCCTGGCGGTAATTTCGTCCGAGGCGCAAAGCTGATTGAGTCGGAGCCGTTCGGCCTGCTTGGCGTTCTGGAAAGCATAGATGAGCGGCAGCGTGGTCTTGCCTTCCTGGAGGTCGTTGCCGACAGGCTTTCCGAGTTCTTCGACCTCGCCGGTGTAATCGAGGGTATCGTCCACGAGCTGAAAAGCGATCCCGAGGTGATGTCCATATGTCCTGAGGGCAGCCTCCTCTTCGGAACCTCCTCCTCCGAAAATCGCACCGATCTGACAGGCTGCACTGATGAGAGCCGCGGTCTTCCTCGTGATTACTTCAAGGTACTCGGATTCGCCGATCTCCAGGTCTTCCGAATGAACGAGCTGGAGAACTTCTCCTTCAGCCATTTTGGTAGTTGCCTCGGAAAAGACTTCGAGTACCCGGATGCTTTTGTAGCCGACCGTCATCTGTATGGACTTGGAATAGAGGAAGTCACCTACCAGCACGACCGCCGGATTTCCCCATATCGTGTTTGCGGCAGGACGGCTGCGGCGGAATTCGGCATGATCGACCACATCGTCGTGCAGAAGGGTCGCAGCATGGAGGAATTCGAAGACAACGGCCAGAGATACGTCATTGCTTCCGACATAGCCGCAAAGCTTGGAAGACAGGATCATCAGCAACGGGCGAAGTCTTTTCCCGCCGCTGCCCATGATATACCGCCCAACAACGGAAATCATGGGGATGTCGGAGTCGAGATGACGATTGATCTCTTCTTCGATCCTCGCTAGATCCGGTCGGACTCGGGCGTAAATTCTCTCTTTGAGATTGCCTGAACCGGGATGAATGAAGCTGGGGAGAGCGGAAGCATCCACTATTTGTAAACCCGAGACATTTTCA
The DNA here is from genome assembly GCA_023416335.1 of Pseudomonadota bacterium. The sequence continues at coordinate 14,974 of JAEZHY010000259.1, forward strand.
CGATGAAATCACCTGATGTTTTAGCGTTCCCCGGAATGAGACGAAATGCCGCAAAACCACAAGGGAATCATAAGCTACATAGCGAAAAAATCGCCTCCTGTCAAAGCGTTTTGCGGAGAAGCAAGCCACAGGGAGGCTGTATTGCCTGCGGATCAAAGAAAATCATCTCCGCAAGCCTGTCAAGTTACGTTCTATGGGTAAAACCGGTAATAAAAAAGCCCACGCCAAGGGGCGTGGGCTTAGGCGTAAAAACTGATGGGGAGTCTATGCTTCGACTTCTTCTTTGACCGAAATGGCGATCTTATAGAGAACGGTCAAGACAAAGAAACCGGTTGCCCAGACGCCCAGTGCAATCATTATCTCAGGAATGCTGGGAGCGTATTCGCGAACCTGTTCCAGTCCGTTGGGAATGAAACCGGCGATCACGAATCCGATGCCTTTTTCGAGCCACATGGCAAAGAATACGCATGCGCATGCGATCTTGAGCAGCTTCTCGTTATCCCTTGTACCGGGCTTGAGCAACAGTACGATCGCCGATACGGAGAGAATAACGAACAGCCACATAACCGGGACCAGGTTGGTATGGCCTTCGAGTCCGACGAAAAGATACTTCAGCGAAGCCATATGGCCGGGTATGTTGCTGTAGAAGGCCGTGAAGAATTCAAGGCCTACAAAGAAGATGCTGATAAGCATGGCATAGGTCATGATGGTGGCCAGCTTATTGATGGCAGCCTTGCCGGGATCGAACTTGCTGTACTTCTTCACGATGAAGGAAAGAAGTATAAGCAGGGCGGGACCGGCGCAGAAGGCCGAAGAAAGAAAGCGTGCGGCCAGAATTGCGGTCAGCCAGAGATGCCGTGACGGAAGACCTGCGTACAGGAAGGCCGTAACCGTGTGAATCGAAACTGCCCAGGGAATGGATATATAGATGAGCGGTTTCACCCACTTGGGATAATGGGTCCCCTTACGCTCGGCTTCGAGGACGTTCCAGCCGATCAGGACGTTCAGGAGGAGATAACCGTTCAGAACGATCATGTCCCAGAACAGGATCGAGTTGGGCGTCGGGTAAAGGAGAACGTTCAGAAGGCGCATCGGTTTACCAAGATCGACCACGATGAAGAGAAGACACATGGTTACCGCTGCTATGGCGAGAAACTCGCCAAGGATGGTTATTCTGCCGAATTCCTTTACATTGTGCAGGTAATAGGGCAGGACCACCATAACCGCCGAAGCGGCCACACCGACAAGGTAAGTGAACTGAGCGATATAGAGTCCCCAGGAGACGTCTCTGCTCAGCCCGGTTATCGTGAGGCCTCGGCTCAACTGAGTAAGCCAGGCCACAGCTCCCAGGCCCATGAAGATGAGCAGGATTCCAAGGAGCTTGTAGTATTTCGTGTTTCCTGTAAGTGCTCTCTCAAGCATGTCCCACCCCTTAAATTATGTAGTAAACGCCAGGTTGAGTCCCCAGATCGGGTTTTCGCCTGATCGAAAAATGCTCCGCAAGAATCTTGCGCACCTCGGAAGCGGGGTCTTCGAGATCCCCGAAGGTGAGCGCTTTGCACTTGCACGCTTCGACACACGCCGGGATTTTGCCGGCCGCGAGCCGTTCCTCGCAGAAGTTGCACTTCTCGACAACCCCTCGTTCCCTGGTCGGGAAAGTGGGATTCTGCTCGGTCTTTATATAATCGCGCGGGTCCCTGAAATTAAAGCTTCTCGCGCCGTAGGGACAACCGGCCATGCAGTACCGGCAGCCGATGCAGCGGTGGAAGTCCATCATCGTGATGCCGTCGGCTCTTTTGAAGGTGGCCTTCGTCGGGCAGACGCGCGTGCAGGGGGCGTTCGTGCAATGGTTGCACAGCACCATGAACGGCTTCTCTTTAATATCTTCAGGCTCGAAGCCGCTTTCCTGGCCGGGGAAGACATGTTCGTACTTCTCGGCCCAGATCCACTTGATCTCTTCTTTCTGCGTTCCGATATCGGGTACGTTATGAGTCGTGTGGCAGGCCAGGATGCAATCTTTGCAGCCGGGCTTTCCCTTTTCCCAACACTTCCTCATATCGATAACCATGCCCCATCTTTTTGCGGTCAGGCCTTGCGGATTGTCCATAACCTTTGGAACATCTGTTTTCGCAAGAGCATCCAAAACCGGCAGGGACCCCAACCCCAGCGCGCATACGCCGCCGATTTTCAGAAAATTCCTTCTGCTAGTTTCCATTACTTGTTCTCCTTTGGGGGAATGTGGCAATTCCAGCAGTAAGGCGTGGAATCCAGCTTGAGTCCTGCATACGTATGGCACTGATCGCAGAATTGGGCCTTATTGGAGTGGCAGCGGACACACTCGTTCTGAAGGCTCATCTCGTACGTTTTGCCATCACTTGCCACATACATTCTCTTGCCGTTCCGGACAACTTCGGTTCTCCAGTCATTGAGAAGCTGCATGTGCCCGGTGATCATTTCTTCCTTCGGCAGAATGCACTGTTTCTGCGCCATCTTCGCGATGACGGGGGTGTCGATCTTGGGATCGGGCGGAGGCGCGGCCTTGCCGTGATTGAACCATATCGGGAACGTTACCAGCCCGAAGAAAATCGCCAGGCCGATAAGGATATATTTTCCATCATATATCTTCATTCTCAGTATCCTCCATTCCGGGCAGAGGCTCGCCACGCAGGTCCGTGGTCCTCTCCTGCTCGCCTTCCATCACAAGGGCGTTCCCAACCAGTTCGTGGATTCCGTAAACGGTTACGTCCGGAACCCAGTAATTCATGGACGCGGTAAGCACTGCGCGGTCGATTGCACAGATACACGAAAGGGCATTTACCCCGTGTTTTTCATTGACATACTTTACCGCATTGGCCCTGGGCAGGCCGCCGCGCATTCTGTATTCCATGAATTCGTCGTTGTTCAGACCGGAGCCGCTGCCGCAGCAGAAGGTCTGCTCGCGAATCGTGTTGGGCGGCATTTCATAGAAATTGTTCACCACGTTCTTGAGGACGTAACGGGGCTCTTCCAAGAATCCCATGCCGCGCGAGGTGTTGCAGGAATCATGATAGGTCATGATCAGGTTGTCGTTGCGGCTCGGATCGAGTTTGAGCTTGCCGTTCTTGATCAGGTCTGCGGTGAATTCGACGATGTGCGCCATCTTGGTGGATTTTGCACTGTCGAATTTCGTGCCGGTGATGGGGGATGTGGGTACTTCGAGGAAATCGGCCGGGCCGTTCATCGTGTCCATATACTGGTTGATGACGCGCCACATGTGGCCGCACTCCCCGCCGAGGATCCACTTTACGCCCAGGCGTTTGGCTTCGGCGTACATCTTGGCGTTGAGGCGCTTCATCATCTCGTGCGAGGTGAACATGCCGAAGTTTCCGCCCTCGGAAGCGTAGGTGCTCCAGGTGTAATCGAGCCCGATCTCATGGAAGAGCATCAGGTAACCCATGAGGGTGTAAGTACCGGGATCGGCGAAGACGTCGCCGGAAGGAGTGATGAACAGAACTTCCGCGCCCTTGCGGTTGAAAGTCGGTTCTACCCTGATGCCGGCTACCGCTTCGATTTCATCGACGAAAAAGTCGATCATATCCTTGAAAGCATGCGGCTGAATTCCGAGGTGGTTTCCATTGTTGTAACAGTTGGCAACCGGACCCACGACCCAGTCGATGTTGCAGCCTATCAGGTTGAGAAGCTCGCGGCCTATCATGGTGATTTCGGCCGTGTCGATTCCATAGGGGCAGAAGAGCGAACAGCGGCGGCATTCCGTGCACTGGAAGAAGTACATGAACCATTCTTTGATCACTTCTTCCGTGAGTTCACGGGCGCCGGCCATTTTCCCCATGAGCTTACCGGCCAGGGTGAAGTCTTTCCGGTAGATCGACCTGAGAAGTTCGGCTCTCAGGACGGGCATGTTCTTCGGATCGCCGGAACCAATATAGAAATGGCACTTATCCGCGCATGCGCCGCAGCGAACGCAGATATCCATGAAGACCCGGAGCGAGCGATACTTGTGCAGTCTCTCACGGATTCCCTCAAGGATGATCTTTTTCCAGTCGGAGGGCAGCTTCCAGTCTTCATCCATAGGCGACCACTCGCGCGGATTGGCGAGGCCGACCGCATTGAGATTTTTCGCCTTACCGGGGTGGCTGAAATTACCCGGCCTGAAAATGGCCGGCGTATCCATCCATCCCGTCTTGGGAAGCGCATGATCTATTACGAGTTCGTTTGGTTTGGGGACCTTAGCCATTGTTCGTATAACTCCTTGTCAACGGGTAATCCGGCCTCAATCAACTCTTTGCTGAGGTGGTTTGTATGTCTTCTTTCTCCACGGGCAGTCCGGCCTCGATCATCTTTTCCCTGAAATGATCTTCATATTCCGCATAGGTGTGGACTTTCACCGGGTAATTCCAGGGATTGATGTGGCGCACGATCCGGCTGTCGTTCGGCTGGTTCCGGGTCGGGCTGAGGAAGATCCCGCCTGCATGCATCAGCTTGCTGAACGGAAAGTAGGCCAACAGGGTGCTTACCAGGAAAAGGTGGATATAGAAGATTACCCCGATGCCTTCCGGAACTACGGGATTGAAGGTGACAAGCCCCATGACGAGCTGCTTGACTTTGATGATGTCAACTTTGGTTATGTAACGGGTAAGAATGCCGGTGACGCCGATCATGAAAATAAGAATGAGAGGAAAGTAATCGGCCGGCAGAGAAATGTAGCGTACCTGCGGAATGATGACTCTTCTGACGAACAGGTAAGTGACCGCTGCAATGAAAAGACCGTCGGTGATGTAAATGCCCGGCAGACCCACCTGGAG
>JAEZHY010000214.1 GCA_023416335.1 Pseudomonadota bacterium
ACCTGAAACATTTGACGGACCTGCTCCGCTCGGCAGGGAAGCACGTCAGGGACGAAAACGGCGGGATAGCCGTGGTGATTTCCCGACGCCCCTGCCTCATGGACCGTTCCCAGCCGCGGCCGGAAAAACGCCGTGAGATCAGGGTTACCGAAAAGTGCAAGGGCTGTGACTTCTGCTACAAGCAGTTCGAGTGCCCGGCGCTTCAGCCCCAGGGGGCAAAGGAACCGATCCGGATCGACGGTCTCCTCTGTACCGGATGCGGCGTTTGCATCTCCGTGTGCCCGCACGGCGCTCTCGAAGCGGTGGAATAGACTCCCGACAATTAGAGACCGGTATTCTTAAAAGCCAAAAGCGCGGGGGAATGATTCCCCTGCGCTTTTGCATTTTTCCTCATCCGTCAATTCTACGCAACCGGTTCCAAGACTCTTTCCTCCTTCGCAACCGGCCGGGTTATGAACTTGCTTACCACAACGGCCGCAATCAGCAGAACACCCGAAAAGTAAAAGGCCATATCCAGGCTGCCGGTATAATCTTTAATATACCCGGCCAACTGGGGCACGAAGAAAGCCAGGCCCCATCCGATAAAGACAAGCCCGTAATTGAAACCCAGATTTTTCGGACCGAAGAAATCCGCCGTAAAAGCCGGCATAAGCGCGAGTCCGCCGCCGTATTGCCAGTAGGCGATTCCCACTGCCAGGAAAAGGAGAAAGACGCTTCCGGATTTCATGATCATCGGGGTCAGCAGGAGACAGATGGCGGAGATGGTACAGTTTATAAAGTACGCATTGGCCCGTCCGATTTTGTCCGAATAGAGGCCGGTGCCGATTCTTCCCGATGCGTTGATCAGGCCTCCGTAAGATGCCAGCAGCCATGCGTTCGCGGCAAAGAACGCCACGGCGGCAGCCGTTTTGTTTAGCATGGGGGTCGCATTGGCGATCACCAGCAGGCCGGATTGGGCCGAACCGAGAAACATGAAGACCAGGGCATAGAACTGAACCGTCCTGACCATTTGGGATGCAGTCCAGTCAACTGTCGTGAGGCTCGGGGCCTTGGACGCTGCCGCACCGGCGGGTGGACCGGGAGGAACATACCCTGCCGGCGGCCAGGCAAGCAGCTGCCCCGCTATTATGACCACCACGGCAAACGCAATCCCCAGGCCGATGAAGCTGCCCGAAATCCCGTAATCGCTTATAAGCCATTTGGCCACCGGCGAAATATAGATTGCCGCGCCGCCATATCCTCCGACAACGAGGCCGACTATCAATCCCCGTTTGTGGGGACCGAACCATTTGACCGCAGCGGGAGTGGGCGCGGCATAGCCTATTCCCATTCCCATGCCTCCGAGGATGCCGAATCCCAGTATCAGGCCCGTGTAGCTCTTCATGAGGCCTGCTACAATGCATCCGAGGGCCAGGCAGAGTCCCCCCAGGGTTGCCCCTACTTTGGCGCCGTATTTATCCTGGATTTTTCCTCCCGGAATCATGAACAGGCCGAACATGAAACCGCATATCGCATAAGCCCAAGTTGCCTGCGCATCGGACAAGTAAACCCAACCCTGGTTTATGCCGGTCATCAATTCCCCTGCCGCATGGCCCTTGGGAGGCAGCAATGCGGCTTTCCACACACTCCAGGCATACAGGATCCCCAGACACAGGTTTATGGCGGTGCCCGCAAATGTCACCACCCATGCTTTTCCAGGTACTTTTTCCATTGGAACGGCCATCGTGATCCCCTTTCGTAAAAGAGCAGAAGATGTGCGATTAGTTCGGGCGCGGCACCCGGACGGGTAAAGAAGACGCCGGCATATGCAGCAAAAGCCGCCGGCTTTATATGATTGCGGGCTTGCGGGACACTTTGTTCAGAGAAGCGGAATGCAATGATCGTGAGTCGTATCGCAATGGAATAAAGAAGGCATACGGGAGAACGAAGAAGTCATTTCCCCCAATTTCTGAGAAGCCGCTAATTTGGACTGTAAGGAAGATTATGGTTTTCAGGGTTAGAATGGAACAGAGGACGAACGATCGTGAAAAGATTTGAAAGGCGTGCCGCGAAATGAATTCAGATCTTTACTTCTGCACCTCCTTTCCGCTTTGAGACTCTTGAGATTAAAGCAATAAAAAAGATTGTGAAAATTTATCATACTCGAATCCACTTCTGTCAAGCGGTTTGACAAGAGAAAAGTTGCACGACCGCCCCTCCCCCACGATCCGCACCTGGCGCCGCCGGATGCTATATGCCGTGACCTGAGCGGCAAAGCCCCGATTGACATCATTCTGTTTTCGGAATAGAGTTTTTCGACTGCCCGGAGGTAATTTCGGGCAATTTCGTCAATAGACAAAGAAATCGCTAATATTTCGATTGGCCTGACAGCCGGAAGACACTCCCACTCCCGAAAACTTTCATTCTCGCTCGGAGATGTGAAAATGCAGCCTGAAACCTCTGCCCTCATGGACCTGGTGGAACTGCTCCTGACAACGGACATATACAACCGGATTCCAAAACTGACCGAAGCCGACCTGCCGCCCGATATTCAAAAGCGCTATTTCGACAAAGTCCTGGAGAAGGTCCGGCGCCCGATTCAGGTCACCGTCGAAGACATACGGAAACTGTGCGAAATCGGCGACGTCGAGGGGGTTGCCGGAACGCTTACGTTTCTGGGCGTAGACGATTCGATCGTCAGGATAAAAGAGTTCGATGCCGGGACTGCCTGGTTTTCAAACCAGGATTCGGCCGAAGCGATCAGGACGAACCCGGTACTCGCCCACTATTTTCAGCGCTTCGACCCCGACGTGAGCTATCCGGAAGCAAGGGTCATCAACCAGTCGGTCCAGGCGCGCCAGAAAGGGCTGGAAGCGCGCATCGAAAAGCTTTACGGAGAAGAGGCCGAAAATCTCCTGAAGCTTGTAAGCATCAAGACACCGGCAGAGGTGCGGAACACATTCGACGACCTGGTGCTCACCAAAGAGCAGAAAGACGAGATCGCGAAGGCGGGAAAAGCCCTGGAGCACAGGCAATACCTCAAGAACATCGGCCTGTACGAAATCGGGAAAATACTCTTCGTGGGACCTCCGGGTACGGGCAAAACTTCATCGGCAAGGGCGCTCTCGACCTGGTTCGTTCTGCCCCTGGTCGAAGTAAAGCTTTCGATGATCATCAGCGCCTATCTCGGAGAGACCGCGAAAAACATCGATAACGTTTTCATGCTGGCAAAGAAGATAAACCCCTGCATCCTCTTCATCGATGAATTCGACTTCGTTGCCAAGTCCCGCGCATCCGACGACCATGGCGCCATCAAGCGCGCGGTCAACACGCTTCTGAAAGCAGTGGACGACATCAGCCTGGTGGAAGACGGCGTGCTGCTGATTGCCGCTACGAACTACCCGCAGCTCCTGGACCACGCCGCATGGAGACGGTTCGACAAAGTAATGAGCTTCTCCATTCCGGACGTGGATATGAGACGCAAGATCCTGGAAAAGATTCTCGAGAAGGTCGATGCCGATTTGGACCTCAGCCAGCTGGCCAAGCGGACAGAGGGATTCACAGGATCCGACCTCCGCGTGGTGGTGAGAGAGGCCGTCCTGAATGCTCTGCTCCAGGACAGAAAGAAGCTCAACCAGGCCGACCTCATCCGGGCAATCGAGGAGTTCGCTCGCAGGAACCAGGACCATGGGCAGGCGGGAGTGACTGTTTAGGTTCAACCTGCGTGAGGCATGGAGCGTAGCCCGATGGGAGCGGAAAGGTGTCGTTTTAAGATTAGAGTTGCGTTATGTGGCACGGCGTAACATTCTTGAGAAACGTAACTTGACGTAACATTTCTATTGACTGAGAATCAGGGAGAAGTTACGTTTGACGAACGAACCTCTGGACCCAACAGATGCCACTCAATTTATCCGAGATACCATAAGGTTCGGAGAAGTCGATTTGACGCCTCACGCAATAAAGCAAATGAAGGCCAGGGACTTCGATCTTAATGATTTACTGCTAGTTTTGTCGAATGGGGAAGTGACAGAAGCGCCTGAGTACGACGAAGAGCACCAAAATTTTAAATACCGGGTTACCGGACCGACGCTTGATGAAGACCTTGCTACTGCGATAGTAGTATTGCTCGACCATCGGACGGTTTGCATCATTACCATTTTTTGAAGCGATAAGAAGTTATGAGATCGTTGGAAAAATGCCCCACATGCGGAGCCGTGGAGATACACCAGGAGACAGGCAGACATCACTTCTCTGAAAGCGGTCTCAGTAATGTATGGCTCACCAATGTGGCATTCTCCGTCTGTGAGAAATGCGGGGAAAGGGTTCTGCGCCTGCCAAATCCTCTTGGCCTCTTAAAATGCATCGGTGAATGCGTGATTTTGACTCCCGGACCTCTCTCCGGAAAAGAGATCAAGTTCTTGCGTAAAAGCCTTTTTCTCAAAAGCAGTGAATTTGCCAACCTGATTGGAGTTACACGAACAACGGTATCCAGATGGGAAAATGGGGAAACCCCGCCGGACACATCGATTGATCGGCTAATCAGGCTCACTTACGCCAACAAAACGAATCAGCCGGAGTCTGTGATCGCAAGCCTTCTTGAGCGTTTCCAAAAAGAAGACTCCGCAAAAAGAAACCCAAAATCAGAGTTGGACTATTTTGTCCCCCTTTCCGATCAGGGTGAAGCTTCTCAATGTAGTATAGTCCGCCAGGACACGGAATTTGCGCGGTAAGTGGAACCCTGCCTGCTCTTATTCCTCGCGCGATCAATTTCGGTTTTCTCAGTTCACTGCTCACAGTTCACTGTTCACTTCACCCAGCCGCATCAAATCCAGCAGCATTACATCGACCTGGTCGAAGAGCGCCCGGCAAAGGCCTCCATGGTTCATCCGGTTGCCGAAAAGAGTGCCCCTGAGATCATCGACCCTGTCGTTTACCTTGCCGAGCTTGCTCAAGATGGCGGTCTGACTTGCTATTTTTTCTTCGAGAAGCAGCCGCTTCGCAAGGGCGCAGAATTCAACAACCGTTTCTTCGAGCTTTGCCGCCCTCTGAGGCCATCTGCCCGCGGGACCTTTCCCGCTTTTGAACCTGTCTCTCAGTTCGGCCATCTCCCTGATGGTGACCGCAAGCGTGCCGCATTCCAGTCCCCGAATCCCGCGTCTCCAGTTGAGAAGCCACGGTTTTCTCCAGTTCCAGAGCAGATTGGCTTCGCCGAAATCGATCAGCTCAGATGCAGCCTCTCCGGCTCTCGATAAACAGCTCCAGGTTTTTTCGTCGGGGAATTCCGATGCGGCACATGCGGAGTGTTCGCCATGCTTACGGCCGGAACTCGCGGATTCTCCGTCGAGATAGCTGAGTATATTGACCAGGAGCCGGTTGCCCCATTCATCCCCGGGCGTTTCCAGGTGCGCATAGGAAAGTACCAGGCGCCCTTTTCCCTTCGGGACTTCAATTATCGCAGGGTGGCCCTTGATTCTCGCCGGATCGAGGTTGATTTTGTAAGCTTTTTCCAGTTCCTGCCAGGAAGCGTTTGCATCCAGGTCCGAAACGCGAAGATCGGCAACCTGGAAATCGGCACCGGGTGCCGTGTAGGATGCAACTGGCGTTACAGCGCAGTCGGCTCGCCACTCGAATTGCGAAGGCCACCAGACCGAGACGGGAATTTCGGAAGGGATATCCTTCCAGGCCGGGTGTGAAGGATCGCCGGATACCAGTACCTGGCCGCTCGCGCTGGGGAGGCGCTCCGCAAGGGGCATTCTTTCGACGGGAGTAAGATACAACGCCGGAGGGCTCGACAGGGCCAGCCCGGCCCCACCGCAAAATCCGATATAGGTCCCGCCTTCCTCAATGAATCGGGCTATTTCTCTTCTTCCGGATTCGCCCAAGGCACGCAGCTTGTGGGCGGCCCATCCGCCCGGAACGAGCAGAATGCGGAATGCATCGAGGCAACCGCTTGCCGCTTCCGATGCGCTGATCAGCCGGAAAGGGACCCCCAGGAGCGTGAGCGTACGGGTACAAAGAAGTCCCCACACCAATGACTGGTCCCATAGAATGCCGATTGACGGACCGTCCCAGTCGCACGCCTTGTAAGGATTATTTCGATTCTTCATCATGGTCTGTCTTGAGAATACCGGACTTTTTCAAAACGGCCACACCGCCTTGGACGTTTTGCGCCCGATCGATCCCTTCCCTGTCGAGCCGGCGAAGGGCCTCGTACGAGCGAACGCCCGAGTTGCACACCACGAGCAGGCGTTTGTCCCTGGGGACCTCCCCGATTCGTTCCTTCAGGGTTTCCTGCGGGATATTCAGCCAGCAGTCCCCGTACTTTTCAACAAACGGCGCGGCGTTTTCGGGTCCCCTCACATCCAGGCAGATCGTGTCCTCATCCCTCTCTTTCAGGAAGCATCTTTCGAATTCTTCCGCGCCGATCGGCCTGTTGAATCCGTCAAGGACGTTCTCGGCCGTATTTCCTGCGGCATTGACTATGTCCAGCGCGGAGGCAAAAGGAGGCGAGTAGGCGATCTCCATATTGGACAGGTCCTCGACAGTGGGCTTAAAAGGTAGGACTGCTGCGATTGCGTTGATCCTTCCGACCACGGCATCGCCGTTTGCACCTACCGCCTGGGCGCCCAGGACGCGCCTGCTTCTACGATCAACGGTAAGCTGCAGATACATCAGATCCTGAGTTGGATAAAAATGAGCCCTGTCGGCCTGAACCACCAGTACCGCTTCTACCGGGAAACCTTCTTTGATAGCCGCCTGCGGGGTAATTCCCGTGGAGGCGGTTGCCAGGTCGAAAACCTTTATCGAAAAACTCCCTACTGTTCCGTCGAACCTGGCCGCACCGCCTGCCAGATTGGTTCCGATCACCCGTCCCTGGCGGTTTGCGAGCGAGCCCTGCGGGAAGAAGACCGGTTTTCCGGTGATCAGGTGGGGAATTTCGATGCAGTCGCCTCCGGCATAAATATCCGGGTCGGAGGTTTGCAGGCGGCGGTTCACGACGATGGCGCCCGAAGGAGATACGAGTAGTCCCGCTTCCCTGGCGAGTTCTCCGTTCGGCCGCACGCCCGTAGCCGTAATCACCAGATCGGCATCAACAGATTCGATGTCGGTAACGACTTCCAAACCGGCCCCGGATTCGCTCTGTCTTATCTCGTGAACTTTTCTGCCGAGAAGGAGCTTGACTCCTTTTTCTTCCATGTGGGTCCGAACTATTCCGGCAAGAGTGGTGTCGAGGATTCCCGGCAGCACCTGTTCCGCCATCTCGACAACGCAAGTTTCGATTCCCCAGAGATCGGCCAGCGCTTCGGCCATCTCGCACCCGATCGCCCCGGCTCCGATAATGGCGGCTTTTTCGACTTTCCCTCCGGCGATGCTTTCCTTGACCGCAACAGCCGAGTGCAGATCGGAAACCGCAATCACACCGGGAAGGTCAATGCCGGGAATCGGGGGCCTGTTGGGCCGGCTTCCCGTCGCTATCACTAGCTTGTCGTAGCCGATATCTTCCTCGGCACCGGTACCCAGGTCCTTCACACGTACTGTTTTATTCTTCCGGTCAATCGAGAGGGCCCGGGTGAGGATCCGCACGCGAACGTCTTTGGCCCGTTCGAAAAACCTCGGCGTCCTTTCCATGTGGAAACTCGTGCTCATAAGTTCCCGCACGTCGCTTATATCGCCGGAGATGAAATAAGGAATTCCGCAGCCCCCGTAGGAGATATACTCATCCTGATCGATTATCAGGACCTCGGTATCCGGTTCGAGTCTTTTCAGTCGGCATGCAGCTTTCGGCCCAAGGGCCACCCCTCCGATAATCACAACACGTTTTTTGCCCATCCGAACCTATTCCTCCTGATCAACCATTGCGGGAAATCAGTCGTTGCCGAAGCTGCGAATCGCTCCGCAGTCCGGACAAGTCCAGTGAATCCCGTTGCAGGTCATCCCCCAGTAGTTCTCTTCCATGCAGTCCGAACAAATCATGAACCCACACGGGCATGTCCAGCAAAACGATTGTTCCCGCCCGCATGTATGGCAGATATATTTTTCGGGCCGCCGCCATTTGGCCCTGCGTCCCGTTGTCGTTCCGGCTTCCATTGAGTCCTCCCGCTTCGAATTCAAAAATCGGCGGAGTAATTTTAAACCAGGAATTCGAAAATAAGCCATGAAAATCAAGTTTCACGCCAGTTCAACTTCTCTGCCGAATCAGTCTGGCCCCCCTGGGATTCAAATTCTTTCGAAACGGCGCCACACATACAGTAGAGGATAAAAGCTACCCCGAATGCGTACCCGCCTTCATCAAGTTTAAGTGTACATTTCGTGCTTTCTTCGAATATAATTATTAGGTTTGTTTAAGAGACCGACCTTGGGAATTCAGGTCCGATGCGGTCTCTTATGTTTATCATCAGGGGCAACTTTGAATAAACTCTTTTTCCCATCTTTGCCTATCGAGTCGGTTTGGGCAGCAGTGTTACCTCACGCAGCAGCAGTGTTTTGTCTCAGTTCCACTTCCAACCTCACTAACCTTTGCTTTTCCAAACTAACAGGAGAGTTTAACTGATGTACGCGGGAACTTTTCCGGTCATTACGGCGGATGAGGCGGCTTCACACATCCCTGACGGAGCAATGGTTGCGCTCAGCGGCTTTGCAAATGCAGGAACCGCCAAGCTCGTGCCCAGGGCAATAGCCAAACGGGCACGCGAACTGCACAGCCAGGACAAGCCCTATAAGATTCGAGTCATCACCGGCTCATCCAGCGGGAACAATATCGATGAGGAACTTGCGCAGGCAGAAGCTCTGTCGTGGCGCGCACCGTACCAGAGTGCACGGACTCTGCGGGGCCAGATAAACGCTCAGCAGGTCCAATACCTGGATATGCACCTGTCGCACGCTCCACAAACAATGCTGGCCGGCTTTTTCGGAAAGCTCGACTATGCAATCATCGAGGCCACGGACGTTACCAGGGACGGCCGGGTATATCTGACGACCTCCATCGGCGCCTCGCCCACCTATCTCAGGTACGCCGAACGCATCTTCATAGAGATCAACAGCTATCACTCCAGGCGATTGCCGGAGATGGCGGATATCACGCTGCTGTCGCCACCCCCGCGGGTGAATCCGATTCCTATTCACGATCCTCTTACCAAGATCGGATATCCCTATGCAATGGTGGATCCGAAGAAGATCGTCGGCATCATCGAAACAAACGAACCCGATCAGATCGAGCCCTTCACGCCTCCCGACTGGAGGAGCAACAGGATCGCCGACCACGTTGTTCGCTTTCTCTTCGGAGAGATGATCACCGGCCATATTCCTCCCGAGTTCCTTCCGCTGCAGGCCGGAGTCGGCAACCTCGCCAACAGCGTCATGGCCGCACTCGGCGCCAATCCCTATATTCCTCCTTTCAAAATGTATACCGTGACGATCCAGGATTCGCTGGTGGATCTTATGGAGAAAGGCAAACTGGTAGGGGCCAGCGCAGGCAGCCTTACATTGACTCCGGAAACACTCAGGCGCATCTGCGCCAATATGGATTTCTTCGGTCCACGCATCATTTTGCGGCCCCAGGAAATCTCCGATGACGCCGGCGTTGTGCGCCGACTCGGGGTGATTGCAATCAATCCCGGAATCGAGGTCGATATTTACGGAAACGTGAATTCCTCACACCTCTTCGGCACCGATATCATGAACGGTATCGGCGGCAGTGGAGAATTCACGAGAAACAGTTATCTCTCAATCATCATGTGCCCATCCACCGCCCTCGGAGGCAGAATTTCCTGCGTTGTTCCGATGTGCCCGCACATCGACAGCAACGAGCATTCGGTTCAGGTCATCGTCACCGAGCAGGGTTACGCCGATCTACGCGGGATCGGACCGATGCAGAGAGCAAAGAGGATTATCGAGAACTGTGCCCACCCGGCTTATCGCGACTACCTGAACGCGTACATAAGAGACTCCAAGCCGGGACATATCAAGCACAACCTCAAAAAGGCTTTCGAATTGCATCAGAATTTCCTGCAACACGGCAAAATGCTTCCCGATCTCAATCTGGCCGAAATCGGCGAGCGGATCTAGGCAGCCGCATCATGGGAGAGATATCATGGCCATAATTCAGCAATTTCCGAAAATCAGTCCTGAAGAAGCCGCTTCACACATCTTCCACGGTGCGACGGTGGCATTCAGCGGATTCACCAACGCGGGCGCCGCGAAAATGATCCCGCGAGCCCTTGCGGAACACGCGCGCCAGGCGCACGAAGCCGGAAAGCCTTTCAAGATCCGTGTTCTTACCGGAGCCTCGAGCGGCGCGAGCATCGACGAACCTCTCGCGCAGGCGGACGCAATGTCCTACCGTGCCCCGTACCAGAGCGGGCCGAAGCTCCGCGCGCAGATCAATAACCAGGAAGTCGAATATGTCGATATGCACTTGTCCCACCTGCCTCAGACTGTTCTCGCAGGTTTCCAGGGCAAAATCGATTTTGCCGTCATCGAAGCGACGGAAGTAAAGCGTGACGGCAGGGTTTATCTGACCTCTTCGATCGGGGCCTCACCGGCGTATCTCAGGTATGCGGATCACGTAATTATCGAAGTGAACCATTACCATTCGAATCGTTTGCGCGAGATGACGGACATCATGATAATGCCGCCTCCGCCGCACCGTTTTCCGGTCCCGTTCCACGATCCCCTGACAAAGCTCGGCTACCCGTACGCGGTGGTGGATCCCAAGAAGGTCATCGCGGTCATCGAAAACGACGAATCCGACAAGGTGCCGAAATTCGCGGCGGGAGACGTCCGCAGCGAAAAGATTGCCGATCACGTAGTCCGTTTCCTGCTCGACGAAATGCTCGCAGGCCGGATCCCGCAGGACTTTCTGCCGCTCCAGGCAGGCGTCGGCAATGTGGCAAACGGTGTTATGTCCGCACTGGCCAGGAACCCCTATATTCCGCCCTTCAAGATGTTCACCGAAGTCTACCAGGACTCGCTGGTAGACCTGATGGAGGCGGGAAGGCTGACCGGCGCGAGCACTACGAGTCTCACCCTAACGCCCGAAACGCTCAAACGCATCTACGACAATATGGATTTCTTCGCCCCGAAGATTGTTCTCCGGCCCCAGGAACTCTCGAATCATCCGGGAGTGATCCGACGGCTGGGCGTGATCTCCATGAACACCGCCCTCGAAGTCGATATCTACGGGAACGTTAACTCATCCCACGTTTATGGAACCAATATCATGAACGGTATCGGCGGAAGCGGGGAGTTCACCCGAAACGCATATATATCGATTTTCATGTGCCCGTCGATTGCCAAGGGTGGGAAGATATCGGCCATCGTGCCCATGTGTCCGCATATTGACAACAACGAGCACTCGGTTCAGATCGTCGTTACCGACCATGGCCTGGCGGACTTGCGCGGTCTCGGACCGATGCAGCGGGCGGAGAAGATAATAAACAACTGCGCCCACCCCGCTTACCGCGATTACCTGTGGCATTATGTGGAAAACTCGAGAGTCGGCCACATCCGGCACAACCTGGACAAAGCTTTTGAACTCCATACCAACCTGATGGAAACCGGCTCGATGCTTCCGGACCTGGATTTGTCGCTGTTTGAAGAATGATAGGACGGCCGACTTAACTTCGACCGGGATCGAAACAAATCGAGCAAATAAGAAATAAGATAAAGGGGAGCATGCTCCCCTTTTTGTTTTGCGGCGCGCGGAGAGAGCCGTACCGTTGTAGAACCAGCAAATGATCTTATGAAACTTCAACCAAAGATGTTGAGGCGCGGTTTCCCGACCGCGCCGGCGGTGTAGCGGCAGGCTGGATTCCGGCTCAAAGGCACCGCCGGAATGACGAAATGGGGTTCAGCAGTGTAGGGTGGGGGAGCGGAGCGCGGTGGTTTCATCGTGCCCACCGGCCGTCCAGCCAAATATATTAATGCCGGCCGGCTTCCCCGATCATTGTGTAACCTTCCCTCTCCCCCACAATGCCCTCCCGGGCCTGGCTCCCGTATGCTCCCCGTCCTTGAGCACCTGGACTCCGTTTACAAGCACGTGCCGCATTCCGGTCGCATAGCGGTGCGGATCGTTGTATGTGGCATTGTCAGCCACGGTTTTTGGATCGAAAATCGCAACGTCCGCATACGCGCCCGGCTTTAGGAAGCCCCGGCCGTCCAGCCCGAGGTTGGTCGCCGGCAGACCGCTCAGCCGCCGGACTGCTTCCTGGAGCGTGAGAATTTTCTCCTCCCGCACATATTTTCCCAGCAGCCGGGCAAAATTCCCGTACGCGCGCGGATGCGTTGAAGACCTCAGGAAAACGCCCTCGGCTGCAATCGATGCCGCATCGGACCCCAGTGAGACCCAGGGCAGGCGAAGCCCTTTTCTTATGTTATCCTCGCTCATTACGAACGTGGCGCATCGCGTGGCTGCATGATCTTCGACCGCCAGGTCCAGCATTGTTTCGATCTCATCTTTTCCGCGCATGCGGGCAACTTCTTCCAGGGTCTTGCCGGTCAGGGGCCGGAGATTGTCGGCATTGAAGCCGATAAGAAGCGTCTTCGCCATCCGGCCCCGCTGATGCATCTCAGCGCTGATCTTCCTGCGCGTGGCCGGATCCCGGATCCGTTCCAGCATGGCCTTGTCGCCTCCGTCGTGCGTCCAGGCCGGAAGGCGCGACGTGAGCCTGTTGGAACTCGCTTCGTAGAGATACATATCCGCCGTTATCCGAAGGCCTTCTTTTCGCGCGGCTTCGATCATCGAAATCGCCCGGTCCATTTTGCTCCAGTTGCTTTGTCCGGCGGCTTTCAGATGGTAGATTTCGGCGGGAATGCCCGCCTCACGGCTGATGCGAATGAGTTCCCCGACCGCATCTATCAGGCCTCCTCCTTCATTCCGTACATGCGAGATGTACATCCCCTGATATTTTGCGGCCACTTTGCACAGGGCTGTCAGTTCCCCGGTATCCGCGAACATATCGGGAGCATAGGCGAGCGACGATCCGATTCCGAGCGCGCCGGCTTCCATTTCGCGCCTCACCAAGTCGCACATTTGCTCCAGTTGCGCCGGCGTCGGCTTACGGTTCTCCATTCCCAAAACATATTCGCGGATCGTGCCCGAACCGATGAAGGATGCCACATTCGGCGATATCCCGCGCTTCTCAATATAGCTGAGGTATTCGGACAGGGTATTCCAGTTGATGTCGAACTTGAGGTCGCCCTGGCTCGCGATGGTACGCCGCTTCATTTCATCGTTTAGCGGCCCCATCGACTTCCCCTCGCCCATTATTTCCGTCGTCACTCCCTGCCTGATCTCACTCTGAGAACAGCCATCGACCAGCAGCGAAGCATCCGACCAAGAGAGCATGTTGATAAATCCGGGCGCGACAGCCAGTCCGTCCGCTTCGATGATCGTCTTTGCAGATCCCCCGGCAAGCTCGCCCACCGTGGCTATCCTGTCCCCTTTTATGCCAACATTCCCCCTGACCGGCGCATTGCCCGTTCCATCATAAATGGTGCCGTTTCGTATCAGGATATCGAATTCCGGAGGTTTCTCGCCGGAAAAAGTGGCGTTCGGAACGAAAAGAAGAACAAACAGGAGCAAGAAGCAGGATTTCATAGGTTCCTTCCACAATCATTCTTGGAGGTGCTGAAATGAAAGGCTTTCCGGGAGTCGTCCGCCTTTTTTATTCCGTTTTCGAGAAAAAGTAACGAGGCATTTTGCGTTCCTCCGTATTGTCCGAATGAAGTATCATAGAAATGCCGCATTGGTAACGGGAGTAGCCCGGATTCTCGAATCCGGGCCGGTGGCGTGGCGGCTTTGCTATTATGAAACTTCAGAAAAGTGAACGGCGAGCGGCGTAGGTGGGCACATGCTTTTCCGTGCCCACCATCCCGCCCTCTTGGATCAGAACCCATCGGAGAATGGTCGGGCGGTGGGCGGGAACCGGCGGGACTGTCGCTCCTCTATTCAGAAAGATGATCTCCAAGAAAGACGAAAACCAATGGATATCGACGTACTCTGTGTCGGACATGCTTCATACGACCTGATCTTTCCGGTGGATCATCATCCGGGAGCAGATGAGAAGTGTTTCTCCCTGGGTCTTTTTCAGGCAGGGGGCGGACCGGCGGCAAATGCCGCGGTGACCGTGGCAAGGCTCGGAGGGAAAGCCGCTTTCGCCGGATATCTCGGGATGGACGTTTTCGGAAAGCTGCATTTTGAAGAACTGGAGGCAGAGGGAGTCTTCACGGGCCTGATCGTCCGCGGAGATTGTCCCACGCCGCTTTCGGCCATTCTCGTCAAGCCGGACGGGAAACGGACGGTGGTCAATCACAAGGCGGGAACGCCTGTTATAGCACCACAGCAACTCGACTTTTCGCAGATCCGGCCGAAAGCGATTCTATTCGACGGTCACCAGCTCGAAATATCCATCCCGCTTGCAGCCAGGGCCCGCGAACAAAAAATCCCGACCGTTCTGGATGCCGGCTCGGTACACCGAGGCACAACCGAACTCGCACCTCTTTGCGACTACGTCGTTGCTTCCGAGAAATTCGCGCGTGATTTCAGCAATGGAAAGTCCCCGATGGAAGCCGTTCGAATCCTTGCCGAAACCGTACCGGCCGCTGCCGTCACGCTGGGAGACGCCGGCCTGGTATGGGCCGCCGGCTGCAACGCGCGAACGATTCCCTCTTTTCCGGTAGAACCCGTGGACACAACCGGGGCCGGCGACATCTTTCACGGTGCCTTCACTTTGCGGATGGTCAAAGGGGACGATTTTCCGGCGGCGCTGCTGTACGCCTCCGCGGCTGCGGCGCTGGGATGCACGAAGATGGGCGCGCGTCCCGGAATTCCCGGGAGCGAAGATGTGGAGGAATTTCTCAGGAGATTCTAAACCGTCCGCGAAACGAGCAGCGAAGCCCCGGCCAACAGGTCCCGCTGCCCCGGGCTTTCCAGCCATTCTTCCAAAGTGGGGGGCTGCGTCAGGAGCTGGGAAAGAGGCTCCCATTCCTGCCTGGCGGTAAGATCCACCCCTTTGTGAAGGACCGACACGGGCCTGTCTGCCGAAATAACGATCACGATCGTATTCCTGTTCTCCGCGGAAAATCTTAAAGCCGAGTTGAAGCGGGCTCCACGAGCGCGATTCTCGACGGGTATGGACCTGCCGTCCAGGATACAGGCAAAGGCATGCAGGTGAAGGTCGGCACCGATATGGAGCGCCCCGTCCACCTTGGAAAGAGACTTCGCCAGATCGAGCATGACCTCGTCCTGCAGATCGACCGGCTTTGCCAGCGCCTGACCCGAAATTGACAGACGTTCCGGGCTGAGGTCCAGCACGATGGTGGCCCCGTGTCTCTGCTCCCCTGCCCTGACTACGATGCTGGACGCGATTTTAAAGAGGGCGTCCTGGTCTCCGTTCTTGAGAGGCGATTCAATCAGCAGTTCTTCGAGTTGTACAAGGTTCGGACGGCGATCCGAGGAGTTATAGCTGCCGTCGGCAAAGCTGCACACCAGATTTCCGGAAAAGCGCAAATAACCGTACCCGCCGCGAAAATCCGCGGTAATCCGGCACTCGGGCAACGGTCCCTGTGCAACTCCGATGATGTGGCGGCCGTCTGAAATCAGCCTTCGGTCCGAATTTTCCACAGCGAGAATGAGCTTTCTCACGTGCTTGAAGTTCGTCAGCTTGAGTCTTTCCGGCTGCGGGAACCGAATGAGGAAAGGCACTGTTGGTATCATTGCCGGGTCGATGAAAACAAGGATCCCCCTGGGCCAGGCGCCTTCTTCCCTCGTCTTGGATATGCCGAGTATCGAGTCGAGAATCGAATAAACCTCCATCCGGCTGTCCAGGCCGAACTTCATATCCAGCTGGTCCCGGATGTAGTCCCGGACAGCATGCATCGCATACTCACGAAGGATATCCTGCGAGTTGCGCGTATAGAACCATTCCTTGTTTTCCCAGTCGTGGGCCAGAAGGGAGGTGGCATGTTCGAGCCATCTTTCCGTCGGACCGGTCGAACACATCGTCGCGTGCTGTTCGGTGAACCACATCTGGTAAAAGATGGACCGGGCCCTTCCGCCGAATGAAATGAGGCTCGCCAGATGGAGGTTTCCTTCCGGGAAAATCTGGCCGAAAAGCCGGATCTGCCTGACGTCGGGGGTCAGTTTCCGCCACAGGTCCGACTTGAGGTAGATCTTTTCGAGAACCGGTTCGTGTCCGTCCAGGAGCTTTTGGGGATCGTAAATCCTGGCCGGTTGGTCCGGGGTTTCGGCATAAATCAGGGCAGCACGGCTTGGGCCGGAAAAATGAGACAAACCGTCGCATAATCCGTCATGGATGTGGAAGATGCTGAGGATCTTGGTAGAAAGGTCCATTTCTCAATCGAACAGGAGGTTAATAAAGGCGCGGGGGATCACCTCTTTTGAGTACAATTTTCCTCCGATTATTTCAAGCCTAAACGGCGGGAAATTTCGCAAATAGTCGTTTCCATCCTAAAAGCGCCATGCATTGAGATAGAGGATGTTTATTAATTCAGGTACGGAGTTGAACAACAAATATCGACTCGAGTCTAACACTATTGAAAGGTGAATGTATGAACGGTTCGGCGGAAGTCGACTATTACCTTTGTGAAGATTTATTGTCTGAAGATGAAAAGATGGTGCGGGACCAGGTGCGTTCCTGGATAGAGGCAAGATACCTGCCGAAAGCGGCCGATTATTTCGAAAAGGGAGTTTTCCCGGTTGAACTGGTTCCCGAGTTGGCGCAAATGGGGCTGCTGGGCTTCAAACTGAAGGAATACGGCGGGCGCGGCGGCAACAACGTCGCGTTCGGGCTGGTGTGCCGGGAACTGGAGCGAGGCGACAGCGGTCTCCGTTCATTCGTCTCCGTGATGAACTCCCTGGTGATATTCCCGATCCACCAATTCGGGACTCCGGAGCAGAAAGAGAGCTGGCTCCCGGCGCTCGTCAGAGGGGAAAAGATCGGCTGTTTCGGCCTTACCGAACCCGAATCGGGATCGGACCCTGGGAGCATGCGGACCGAAGCCGTCAGAAAGGGTGGGAAGTACGTTCTGAACGGCCGGAAAATGTGGATCACCAACGGCAGCATCGCGGACGTCGCAGTAATCTGGGCAAAAACTGAAGACGGCGTTGTTCGCGGATTCCTGGTTGAAAAGGAAACCCCGGGGTTTTCGGCCCGCCTCATCGAGCGCAAGTTCTCCCTGAGAGCTTCGGTAACCTCCGTTCTCAACTTCGACAATGTCGAGATTCCCGAAGAGAATCTTCTGCCGGGCACCGAAGGTCTCAAGTCCGCGCTAATGTGCCTGAACGAAGCACGCTACGGAATCGCCTGGGGCAGTGTTGGAGCCGCGACCGCCTGCTACGAAACCGCCCTGAACTACTCCAGGACGCGGCTCCAGTTTGGTGCCCCGCTCGCTTCCTTCCAACTCGTACAACGCAAGCTCGTAAAGATGCTGACCGAAATCACCAAGGCGCAGCTTCTCTGCATTCGCCTGGGCAGGCTGAAAGACGAAGGGCGTGCACGTCATACGCATATCTCCATGGCAAAAATGAACAATGCCTCAGAAGCTTTGAAAATAGCCAGAATGGCAAGGGATATCCTCGGGGCGAACGGAATCAGCCTGGGATATTCCGTGATCCGGCACATGCTGAATCTTGAAACTGTAAATACATACGAGGGGACGGAGGATATTCATACGCTTGCGATCGGGCGGGATATCACCGGGATGAGTGCGTTCAGCTGTGAGCCATAGGGGTATCTAAGCTGGGGTACACATTGAAATAAGGAATTGGCGAGGTCGGCTTCGAACGTCTCGTAAACATGATGGCATTGAAGTCTACCTGCATAGGTAAAATATCTGTTCCTTGCCACTTGCCCAATCTTCAAAGCGTAAATACCCACTGAGAAGCTAAACAACAACCATCCTCGCCACCAGTGAGACACAGCAGCCCCTCATGCGTTTTCGTGCGGGAAGAAAAAACGCCATTAACTTGTTCTTCGAACGTACGTTAACAGGCATCATGATGACGGAGGTGACATATGATCACACTCTCTGCGAGCGAGGCCCGTTCACGGCTCGACAGTCTGATAGACGAGGCGGCGACGTCCCACGAACCGGTCAGGATCACGGGGAAACGACGGAATGCCGTGCTCCTTTCCGAGGAAGACTGGGATGCTCTCCAGGAGAGGATCAACTCGCTGCCTGGTAAAGGAATCCGGGAACCCATAAAGGAAGGATTTACGATACCGACCGAAGAATACGATGAGAACACGGGATGCTGAAGCAAGACGATTTTCACCGGGTCCTACACCGACCGACAGACATTGACATCCCCAATCGATGCCGGCAAGCAATGGACGAGTGGTCTGGCCACCAGTCCGGACTGTGGTGAAGGGCATTTGCCGGCGCCACCTGGACTGCCTTGGAGAAGACCCCCGCCCCCGGGCCATCGGCTCCTGAAGCTCCCCAATGTGCTCATAACGCCCCATATGGGCGCACACACCGATGAGGCCGTTTCAGCGATGGGGTGGATGTCGCTTCGGGATCGCCTGGCTGTGCTGAAAGGCGAGAAGCCCTTGCATGCCGTTAACCTGGAAACCTGTGAGAATTGATCGGAGGCGGAATACCGGATGGGAAGTTCGGATTGGTTTCTGGGGATCGACCTTGGGACGGGCAGTTGCAAGAGCGTTGTCGTGGACGCTCGGACGAGAATTCTGGGATTTGGTTTATCCGGATACTCCGGGGGCGATGTCAGGGAGCAAAACGCCGAGAGCATGCCGGAAGCGGTCGCAGCATCGATGATTGCAGCGATCGCAGACGCCGGGGTTAAAGGCTCGAATTGCGCGGGACTAAGCCTTGGGGGCGCTCTTCACGGGATCATGGCGGTTGATGCGCATGGGATTCCTCTTACCGGCGTTATGACCTGGGCCGACGGACGCGCCGTCGCCAAATCGGACCGGGTAAAGGGCATGCCGATTTCCTCCGAACTCTACCGCGCCTGCGGCTGTCCGGTCCACCCGACGTATCCCCTGTATAAGATTTTGTGGCTGCGTGAAGAACGGCCGGCCATCTTTTGTAAGTCGTCCCGGTTCATTTCCGCAAAGGAGTATGTTCTTCAGCGGATTACCGGAGAGTACATGGTGGATTACAGCCTGGCGGCCGGGACGGGTCTTCTGAATATCCACAAACTGCAGTGGGAGCCTCAGGCACTGCAACTCGCCGGAATCGCTGAGGACCGACTCTCGACCCTCTGTTCGCCAACCACCGTACATCACGGACTCGATCCTCTGTTTGCCAGCCGGACCGGCCTTCAGAAAGACGTCCCGGTGGCGGTCGGATCGTCTGACGCCGCAAATTCAAGCTTGGGCGCCGGGGCCGTGCTTCCCGGACAGGCAACCTGCATGCTTGGCACCAGCGGGGCACTGCGCGTTTTTGCGCATTCCCCGGTACTGGACTCTAAAGCTCGGACCTGGTGCTACGCCGTGGATGAAACACACTGGCTGGTCGGCGGCGCGATAAATAACGGCGGGGTTGCGCTCTCCTGGTTGAAAGACATTCTCAACCAGGGATTCCGACACCTGCCGCCGGAAGCTCTCCTCTCATTCGAGGACGTGCTGAATCTTGCCGCAAAGGCCGGCGCAGGCGCAGGAGGGCTGATCTGCCTACCATTTATTGCAGGCGAGCGAAGCCCCAACTGGAACGCGAACGCACGCGCGGCCTTTTTCGGAATGACCCTCGACCACAATGCGGTGCACCTTTCCCGAGCCTTGCTCGAAGGGATCGCGTTCCGGCTGCGAAGCGTCGATGAGGCCCTTGCGGAGGCAGGTTGTCATATCGATCACATCATTGCATCGGGAGGTTTCGTCAAATCGGAGTTCTGGCTCCAGCTTGTGTCGGATGTTCTCAACCGGGAACTCACAGTGCCAAAATGGGGGGAGACTTCTTCCCTTGGAGCCGCCTTCTGGGCGATTCTCGCCGTTGGCGGAAATAAATCGCTGGAAAGTCTCGCAGCGGCTGCGGAAATGGATCGCTCTCTCAGTCCGGACCCCGGCAATGTGTCTGTATACAGCCGGCTCTATTCGCTGTACCGGAAATTGTATCGATGCGCGTCGGCTCTCTTTGACGAGATCGCCGAGACAAACATTTGAGATTTTTTCCCTTATTTACCTGCCGATCTTTTGGGAACCAGCAGCAAGATTCCCTTAGCCGTTAAACCGTAGCAGGCGATCTGCACGGCCATGGGAAGCGCGGTCCCGGTATGGAATAGCCCTGCGAGCGCCCCGCCGGTTGCGCCGAGAATATATTGAAAGATGCCCAGCAAAGCCGAAGCCCTTCCGGCTTCGGCGGCAAAGGGCTGCATTGCCATCGCGGTCCCGTTCGGGAAAATGAGCCCCAGAGAGCCGATGCACAGGAACA
>JAEZHY010000232.1 GCA_023416335.1 Pseudomonadota bacterium
GAAAGATGAAGAACTGTACGGACCGGCACATCAGGCGCGCGAAGACGCCGTGCATTCGCAGGACGAAGTCGATTCGCTGCTGGCGGAGTTCGGTTTCTAAACCCCGTACGATTGACGAAAGAATACAACCGGCTGACTCGGCTCCCGATGATCGGGCGAGACCGTGCCAGCCGGTTTTGCTTTAAAGGAATGGCTGAGAGGCCGTCTCCGGCGGAAAATCACTTTTTCTGGAGCACTTTTGTATCGGTCGTAAAGTACATCGCCACGGCACCGACCAGAAGCGATACGAGGCAGAAAACAAAAGACCATTTATAGGCTTCAACCGGAAATTTGTCGTTCACCTTTCCGTACGAATCGAGCACGATCCCCATAACCGCCTGGAACAAAGCTCCTCCGACGAAATACCATATATTGAGTATCCCGTTTGCGGTTGCTATGAAACTATGCGGCTGGCCCTCGGCGATATGAGCGTAATTGGGAACGTAGGCGCCACAGAAAAATCCCATCACGAACAACAGCGGATAGAATGCCCACAGAGGAATGGAATTTGTCCAGATAACTATCGGGACCCAGGATATTGCGTAAATGATTATTCCGTAAAAGGATGCGTTCCTTCGTGATTTGAGAAGCCTGTCAGACGCCCAGCCTATTGAGAAGCAGCCGAGCGCCATGCCGATAGGCCAGAACATGAGCATGTTGGCAGCTTCCTGTTTCGGAATGCCGTAAATCTGCTGCACATACGGAATGAACCAGAGGCCCTGGAATCCCATTACCGTTCCGTAAATCACGAAGGCATAAATTGCTATGAGCCAGTAGTTCCTCATTCTGAAGAGCTTTTTGACGTTCTCACTAAACGAGACGGGGGCAGCAGCCTTCGTGGCGTAGTAATCTACTTCGTCGATTTCCGATACGGTCGGATAGCCCTTATCTGAAGGTTTGTTCCTGAGCACGATGTAGTTCAAAGCCGCAATGATCAACATGAACGCGCCAAGCCAGAAAAAGGCATAGCGCCATCCGACAAGGCCCACCAGGAAAGCCAGGGGGGCCGAGGCAAGAATTGCGCCTGCATTGCCGAAGGTCAGCATGGTGCCGGTAAGGGTGGCAAATTCTTTTGGCCGGAACCAGTTGGCAAGAATCCTCATGCAGGGGATCCAGACAACCGCAACGCCCACCCCCATCAGAAAACGGCCGAAAATGATCGTTCCGAAAGAATGGGCGAGTCCAAACAAGGCGGTACCGATTGCGGCTATAATGAAGAAGGTCCCCACGGAAAACCTCGGGCCGAGATAATCTGAGAGGATGCCTGAAGGGATTTGCATTGCGACATATGGGTAAAAATACATCGAGGAGAGGATCCCCAGGCTTGTGGCGGTCAGCCCGAATTCTTTCATCAATTCGGGCGCCACAACTGCCGGGGCAACGCGATCGAAATAGACAAAGATGTAGGTCAAGAGCAGCATTCCGTAACACAGCCATCTGTATCGAAGCATACCCTTCGCCAGATCGGCGAATTGCTCTCTCGAAATAGTGACTCCGGCGGTCGTTTCGCTCATAAATGTAGCCCTCCGCAAATAGTTGTCCACTGTGGTTCTCAACCTTGGCCAAGAAAGCCCCCCAAGGCCTCCGGCTGGATCAGAACCGTTTTGGAACATTTACGGGTGCCGTTTTCTTATAAGCTCCTCCTTCTGGGTGGTTCACTGCATGGATTCTTTGGCTTCATATGTGTTTCTCATCCGTATCGGAACTGCACACCGAACCCACCGCGGGGATACGACCAGGAAATCGCTTTGTCGGCCTGTGGGCAGACCGCTCTGCAAGTGCCGCACTCAAGGCATCCTGCGTAATCGAAGCTCATCTCGCCGTCCTTGAGGTTGTACAATCCAGCCGGACACGCATAGACGCAGGGAGTGCCCGGGCAGGTGCGGCATATTTCCTTGTTTATTTTGATGTGGGCCCGCTCATCATCCACAACGAACTTATCGACTCCGAGAAGCTGTTCCATAGTCATTCTTTTCACAGCCGCACCGCTCCTTTCAGGCCGTCCAGGGCCAATCCCGCCAAGCCTATACGGCTTTTTCGTATCTCTTCGTAAACCTTGGCCATGAGGTGAACCGGGGGCGTTCCATCTACTGTGAACAGTCTCGTTGCAAGTGAGGTCACAAGCGACGGGTAAGCCTCGAAAAGCCTGCGGTTTTCCATGAATTGCGGAGCGTTTCGGTATGCTTCGAAGTCTTTTAGAACGAAGCTTTCCTGGAGCATTTTCTGATAGATGCTCAAAGCCGATTTGGAGAAATCTCCGCTCGCTTTCGCGCTCAAGACCGTCCTTGCAGCCGCTTCTCCCGACGCAATGGCAAAGTCCATTCCGCGAACTATATAGCCCAGGTTCAAAACGAACCCGGCGGCATCGCCACAGACCAGCAACCCATCCCCGAATATTTGCGGCATCATTGCGAGCCCGGCTTCCGGGATCAGGTGGGCAGAATACTCCGCGACCCTTCCACCCTCGATGAGCGGCGCAATTGCCGGACTTTCCCTGAAGTCTTCCATCAGGTCCGGCAACCTGACCCGGCTTTTCCGGAGTTCTCCAACATTGACCACCAGCCCGAGGGAAATGCTGCTCTTGTTCGTGTAGAGAAAACCGCCGCCCTGCATCCCGCCGCTGCAGGATCCCACAAACAGCTGAGCGGCTCCTGCGTTTTCCTCCAACTGAAACCTACGGCCGATCTCTTCCTGAGGCAGCTCGATAATCTCCTTCACGCCGGTTGCGACCTGTTGCGCCGAAAACATTTTCGCAAGACCGGCCTTCTGGGCCAGAATCGAGTTGACGCCGTCCGCCGCGATTACCACATCGGCGAACATTTCATCCTCGCCCGCCCGGATGCCGACGACTTTCCCATTTTCATAAAGAAGGTCATCGACGCAGATGTTGCAGGCGAGCATGGCCCCGGCTTCTTCCGCTTTACCGGCCAGCCATGCATCGAATTCCGCGCGAAGAAGTGTAAACGAGTGATATGGAGGTCTGGCCCAGTCTGCATTCTGGACGTTTACCGAAGTGCTCCGATCACCGTCGAGAAATGTTATTATCTCCCGGGCTATCGGACGCTCGACGGGTGCCTCTTCCCAGAAATTCGGAATAATCCGGTTCAAGGCGTGCGCATACATCCTTCCGCCAAACATGTTCTTTGCGCCCGGCGCAGAGCCCTTCTCGATGAGAAGTACTTCGTGGCCCTCTCGGGCCAGGAGATATGCAGCAGTGCTTCCCGCAGGGCCTGCTCCCACGATTATTGCGGTAAACTTGTCTTCCGCCATCTTTTCACCATCAGGCCTTGAGGGCCGCTTTGAGTTCTTCGATCAACATGGGCACGACCTTGTAGAGATCCCCGACTATCCCGTAGTCGGCTGCCTCGAAAATCGGGGCGTTCTCATCTTTATTGATCGCGAAAATCACCTTGCTGTCGCGAATGCCCGTTATGTGCTGAATCTGTCCGGACACGCCAACCCCAATGTAGAGGTCCGGCTTCACCTTTTTACCGGAGATGCCCAGGTAGACTTCCTCAGGAAGCCAGTGCATTTCCTCGGCGATCGGTCGCGAACACCCGACCTCGCCTCCTGCCGCGGCCGCAAGCTCACGGGCGAGTGAAATGTCCTCGGCCTTTTGCACGCCGCGTCCCACACAAACGATGACCTTGGCCTCGGTAATATCGACGGATTCGCGTTCTTTTGCCGTACGTGACAGTATCTTGACCGCGGATTGCGGTGCGGTTTTCAGCTCCCTGATTTCGCCCTGCCTTCCATCCTCAGGAGCCGCCGGCTCGAAACTCCTTGGCGGAACCGTAGCCATCTGGGGCCTTGCGGTGCAGACAACCGTCTGGATCGCCGCCCCACCATAGAGGATCCGGTCCATCTTGAGATTGCTTCCGTCTGCTTCAAAGCTCGTGCACCCGCTGCAAAGACCGACATTGAGGCGGATTGCGAGCCTTGCTGCGATTTCCTTCCCGCGCAAAGTAGCCCCGATCAGGAAGACATCCGGGTCCATTTCCTTTGCCGCCTCGTGGAGGACTGGAACATAGGCCTCCATGGGCTGGTCGGATGCGAGCGGAGGGAGAACCAGGACCTCATCGGCCCCGTAACGGATATATTCCTGCGCCAGTGCAGGATCTGCGGCAAAAGCAGCGACTTTTGTCCCGAGCTTTTCGGAGATATGCCTCCCGGCGCTCAAAAGTTCCAATGTCCCGTCCCGGTTTTCTGCGAAAACCAAAATTCCAGCCATTTTCAAGAACTCCCCGTCAGGCGATCACGCCTTCTTTCAAAAGTGCCGCCACAGCAGCTTTGATACCGTCGGCATCCGCTGCGAACTTAACGTGTTTGCGGTCCATCACCGCAGCCGCAACCTTCTCGGTAGTGATGCCCGGATCGGCAATCGCCCCGATTTTGTCGAGGCCGATATTTTGAACGGGCTTTTTCGCAGCTCCGAGCACTTGCTTTAATGTGGGGATCCTCGGCGTATTGATGTCCGGAAGAATCGTCACCAGAGCGGGAAGCGGGAGCGACACGGTTTCCACGCCGTTTTCGAGCTTTCGTTCGGCAATGATTTCCGAGCCCGAAAAGGTCAGCTTGTTTACGAATGTAGCACAGGGAATGCCCAGGATTTCCGCAAGGGCGGGCCCGACCTGCTGAGCGTAGAGATCGCCCGAGCCCTCACCGCATATGATGAGGTCGTATTCGATCCCCGTCTTGATTGCAGAGGCAATAATCCGGGCGGTCTGGGCCGGGGCGAGGTCGGTAAAGGCCGGGTCATTAATGAACCAGGCCGCATCGGGGCCGCGGGAAAGCGCATCCTTCAAACACGCCTTCGCCGTCGGCGGGGCAACGGTAAGAGCCGCCACACTCCCGCCGTGCTGTTCGAGGAGGCGAACCGCCTCCTCGATTGCATTGCGGTCGTAAGCGCTGATCTTATACCCGGCCCGATCGAGTATCAGTCTGCGGGATGCGGCGTCGATCTTGATGTCGGCGTCGTCGATTACCCATTTGAAACAGGCTAGTGTTTTGAGCATGTGTCCTTTCCCATTTAACGAAGCAGGTTGCCGGAGATGACCATCCTCATGACTTCTGAGGTTCCCTCATAAATCTCGGTGATTTTTGCGTCGCGGTAGAGACGCTCGACCTTATGGCCTTTGATGAAGCCGATTCCACCGTGTACCTGCACGGCGCGGTTGGTCTGACGAGCCGCCGTCTCGGAGGCAAACAGCTTTGCCATTGCCGCCTCCTTGCTGTAGGGCAGGCCCTTGTCGTAGCACCATGCTGCGTGGTAGGTGAGGAATCTCGATGCCTCGATCTCTGTTGCCATATTTGCAATCATCCACTGGATAGCCTGGAAGGTGCCGATCGGCTTTCCAAACTGAATTCTTTCCCTGGAATAGTGGATGGATTCATCGAGTGCCGCCTGGGCAATTCCGAGTGCCTGAGCTGCAATCCCGATGCGACCGCCGTCCAGGGTCATCATGGCGATCTTGAATCCCTGGCCTTCACCGCCGAGCAGGTTTTCCCTGGGGACGCGGCAGTCCTTGAGGAGCACTTCGGAAGTGAGTGCCCCGCGGATACCCATCTTGTTCAGGTGCTTGCCTATGATGAGCCCGGGAGTGCCCGCCGGTACGATGAACGCGCTGATGCCCTTGGTGCCTTTGGACTTGTCGGTCATGGCAAAGACGATAATTACACCGGCAACGGGGGCGTTGGAAATGAAAATTTTACTTCCGTTCAGGATATAGTGGTCGCATTCGAGCGCAGCGACAGTTGTGGCGGCTGCCGCGTCAGTTCCGGCACCCGGCTCCGTCAGGGCGAAAGCGCCGAGAGTCTCACCTTTGCAAAGCGGGACGAGGTACTTTTTCTTTTGTTCTTCAGTCCCGAATTTGAAAAGCGGGAAGCATGCAAGGGATGTATGGACTTCAACGGTAAACCCGGTGGTGGCACAGGCACGGGAAAGCTCTTCCACAACGATGGCATAGCTGAGGTAATCCGCTCCGGCTCCGCCATATTCCTGAGGATAGGGAATTCCGAGCCAATCCTGATCGGCAAGCATTTTGATCACTTCAGCAGGGAATCTCGGTTCGTTGTCGACAGCTTCGGCGATGGGTTCCACATATTTTTCGCAGAATTCACGAACGCCGGCGCGGATAAGCTTGTGTTCTTCCGTCAGATTGAAATCCATAAAAAGTCTCCTCTCTCTGGGTTCCTTCCGGAATGCTAAAGTAAATGAAGGCCGAAGCCGCGGGGCGCCTGTTCCAAAACTTTTGCTTTGAAACAGGCATTCCCGGGCAGTTCCGGCTCTCGATTATCTGTTTGGAATTGGTTCCGTCCGGATGCCCGCGATGCTCACTTTGCCGGTGGCGAATCTCCGGACGGAGAGTGAAGCCTCTTATTTTTTCTTTTTCTCAGGCTCCGGGATTTCTTCTTTTATTCCAGCAACGTTTCTGGCGAACTCGGCGAACTGGTCTACCGGCGTAAGTGCCCGGACCACGAGCTTAGCACCGTCCGGAGAACCTCCGCCGTGCATACATCCCGGTACGCCGGCGCCCAGTGTCAGCCACTCGGTGAGTCTCGCCGCACGGGCACGCGACTCGGCGCTGTACTTGTCGGAGGCCTTTACGGCTTTCTCGATCAGAGGACCATATTCCGGGTTCTTGAAGTCTTCACAGGAGGGGAAACATCCGGTTTCGACAATGCCGCCCCCGATGTCCTGGCAGATCCGCTTTGTTTCATAGGGCAGGGTAGCGACATGGACCTTGTTGGCGTGCGCAATCAGGGAATCGGACACCCACATGCCTCCGGGGCCTTTCTTGCCGAGAGCCATGGCTCCTACACCCATCGCATAAGTGGTTTCGTTGTTCACGGCCATTTCCACCATCTTGCCGGAGAACGTTGCGGCTGCAAGGCCGTTGACCCTTGCCATGAGAGCGCCCGCGCCGATCATCACGTCTCCCTGCCCTGCGACGCACGCTCCGATGCATGCGCGATAGTTCGCCGTGAAGTACTCGATTATTTTGCCGGAGTACTTGAACTCACCGCACATGAAAACTCTTTCATTCGGCACGAAGCAGTCCTGGAAGATCAGATATGCCTGTGTGATGCCGGTGTCGGGAATATCCCAGCCTTCCTCGAACTCCCTGCCGTCGCTCGGGCGCCGCGTCTCAACGATCGTAAGTCCCTGAATATCCCGGGGAACGACGCATACGACCGCATAATCCCGGTCCTCTTCGCGATACCCGCTGCCCGGAAGAATAAAGATCTCGTTGGAAGCCGCCACGCCGCAGATCATTGCCTTGGTGCCGCTGACGACGATCCCGTCCGGTCGAACTTCCCTGATATGGACGTTGCTGTCGGGATTGGACTGCTGCGAAGGACGAAGGCTGCGGTCGCCCTTTGCATCGGTGAGCGCACCGGCAACGACGAGACCGTTTGCCTGGGAGTGTTTGATCCACGCACCAAGCCTTTGCTGATAGTTCGTACCGAATTCCTGGTCGATCATCGAAGTCACGTTCCACATAACGTTTTGCGCGTTCCAGCCAACGCAAAGTCCGCCGGTGCAGCTCCCCGTAAAACGGTACATCCATCTTTTGAGTTTCGAGTTGGCCATTATTCCTTCGAGAGAGTCCATCATGGAGGTCCATCTATGTATCTTCTCGCCGGGAACGATGGTTGAAGTCGTCGTAAAGTCTTCGGCGTATTTGGGATCGTGCGAGGCATCGAATGCCCTTGCATGGCTTTCCACCGTGCGTTTTGTCGCCGGATCGGTCGTTACGTCCTGAATGGGTTTTCCAAACTTGTAAATATTGGGCCGCATCGCCTTGAGAGAGTCGAGGTATTCTTTTCTTGTCTTAAGAGCCATGGTGGTTCTCCTCGATGCAGGGTTATCTTGTCTTCGATATGGGAGATCGCGCATCGGCGTGGTCGTCTTTCGCCAGAATCTCGCTTTTGATTCCCATCGGCGTCTTCTCGTCGAAAATCCTGGGATCCATTGTCTTGAGATCCCGGGCTATCAGCGGTGTGAATTCCATCTGCGAGAGGACATCCTTTTCGAGGTCGAGTCCTGGAGCTATTTCAACCAGAGTCACGCCTTCGGGCCTGAGTTCAAAGACCGCGCGCTCGGTGACGTAAAGATATTTGTTGCCGCTCGTTCGCCCGTATTCGCCGGAAAAGGTGATGTGTTCGACCTTCTTTACGAGCTTTTTGATCTTGCCCTCATTTACGATCTTCAGCCCGTTGTCTTTAATTTCGAGCTTGAGTCCGCTGGCCGTGAGGGTCCCACAGAATACGACCCTCCCGGTCCCCTGCGTAATGTTTATGAATCCGCCTGCTCCGGCTATTCGGGGGCCGAACTTGCTGACGTTCACATTGCCGAACTGGTCCATTTCGGCCATCCCTAGAACCGCCAGGTCCAGGCCGCCGCCGTCGTAGAAATCGAACATGTTCGGGTGGTCTATAATGGCTTCCGGATTTACCGCGGTCCCGAAATAAAGTCCGCCCAACGGGACGCCTCCTATAACGCCGGGCTCGACCGTCATAGTCATATTGCCGCTTATGCCTTCTTCCGCGGAGATGACTCCGACGCCCTCGGGCATGCCGATCCCGAGATTTACGACGGCATTGGGAATAAGTTCCATCGCGCACCGGCGACAGATGATCTTCCTCTCGCTCATCGGAAGCGGAGCAACGGCCTTGAGAGGAACCCGGGTCTCGCCGCAAAGGCTCGGGTTGTACTGTTCAGCCATGGGGATCTGCCAGTGATTTTCCGGCTTTGCTACAACGACGACGTCCACGGCGACTTTGGGTATTTTGACCATCATCGGGTGAAGCGTTCCGGCCTGGACCACGCGTTCCACCTGGACAATCACCTTTCCTCCGGAGCCTTTCGCGGCCAGCGCCAGAAGAAGGAACTCAAGTGAAATGCCCTCGCGCTCGATGGAAATATTGCCGAGTTCATCCGCGCTTGTGCCCCTGACTATTGCGACATCGACAGGAAAGGATTTGTAGAAGAGGTATTCCTTCCCGTCCAATTCCATAAGGCGAACGACCTCGTCGTGGCTGATGCTGTTGAGTCTGCCCGCGGTTTCCCGGGGATCGACAAAGGTTTTCAAGCCGACGTGCGTGATTACGCCGGGTTTCCGGCCCGCTATGGCACGGTAGAGGTGGGCCATAACGCCCTGGGGTATGTTGTACGCTTCGATCTTTTCTTCCACTGCCATACGGATAATGTCCGGCTGAAGACCCCAATGGCCGGAGTAAACTTTGCGTATGAGGCCGGGCTTTCCCCAGCGGTTCAGTCCCCAGTTGGATTTTCCGTCATTTTGACTGGCAAGGTGTGTAAGTGTGAGGTCCCCAGGTTCGCCGGTTTCAAGAAAACGTTTTTCGATAGCTTTCGATATTTCTTCCGGATGCCCCATCCCGACAAATCCAGAGATGGCGATTGTGTCCCCCGTCTTGATCAATCCGACCGCCTCGTCGGCAGTCATGAATACAGCAGCCATATACTCCACCTCCTGTGCAGGTGAGCGGTTACTGTTGATTTTGCTTATAGCCTTGGGGGGCTTCGGCAAGGATTTGTGGGCAATCTTTGTGCCAACAGCTCTTGATCACAGGGGAAACGGCGCTGACAGAGAAGAGGAGCAGGTGAGCACGAGACGGGGTCGAGATGAAGGGAGCGGAAAACCGATGCGAACGAACATCACATAGAATTTGAATCGGCAGCGAAAGAGTACTCAAGTATAGTAGAAATCGGGGGCTTTGTCCAGTTGATGCACAGAAGCATCTATGATGCATTTCTGCATCGAACCGCCCCCGGTAGTTGAACCGTATGTGGCGACTCACTAAAGCCGGAACTTGATGTCCTCGTAAGGCGTTGCGGGTTCGTCAAGGTCATGGCAGAGCGAAGAAAGGCCGTACTTCTTGATCTTACGGACTACGGTCGACTGGTTTATCTTGAGGGCCCGTGCAACTTTTCGCGTGCTGCCATGTTTCTTGAGGGCCTGCTCGAGGAGTTGCCTCTCTGCACGTTCGATGGCCCTTTTAAAAGGGACGTTTTCGAATACCACGACATTATCCGTGTTCTGATATACCTGGTTGCGTATATAGGCGGGGAGGTGAGTCGAACCGATGTGCTCCTCCTCGGTCATGACAAGCATGCGCTCGATCACGTTTTCCAGCTCCCGGATGTTTCCGGGCCAGGGATAGAGGGTAAAGTTGTCTATCACTTCGGGGGAGATTTTCTTGGTGAATCGATACTTCTTGTTAATCTTTTCGACGAAGTGCAAAACGAGCAGTGGGATGTCTTCTTTTCGCTCCCGCAGAGGCGGAATCTCTATGAAAACGACATTGAGGCGGTAATAGAGATCTTCGCGGAAGGTCCCGGATTTGACCATTTCCTTCAGGTTCTTGTTTGTTGCAGCAATGATGCGGGCGTCGACGGATATGGGCTTGAGTCCGCCGATCCGGACAATTTCGTGGTCCTGGAGCGCCCTCAGGAGCTTTGCCTGAAGGTTGAAGGAGATGTCGCCGATTTCGTCGAGGAAAAGAGTTCCTTTCTTTGCCATCTCGAACATGCCGGGCTTGCCCTGTTTACGGGCCCCGGTGAAGGCGCCGGCTTCGTATCCGAAAAGTTCCGACTCGAGAAGCGCTTCAGGGATAGCACCGCAATTGATTTTGATGAGCGGTCCGTCACATCTGTGGCTTATGCGGTGAATGGCATTGGCGACGACTTCCTTCCCGGCGCCCGATTCGCCGGTAATGAGCACAGTGGAATCGACCTTTGCCACCTGCGCGGCCATTTCGAGTACGCGCTTTGTGTCGGGGCTTCGGGCTATTATGTCGTAATTCTTTGAGATCTGCTGAAAACGCATCTGTTCCAACTCGGCCGCATAGATCTGGTTGAGTTGCTGCGTCTTCTCGAGGAGTTCCTTCAGATAGAGGATTTCCGTTATGTCCCTGATGTTTGCCACGACTCGTTTGATATCGCCGTCTTCGCCCCAGATGGGAATTGCTGTGGCGAGAATCTTCTGACCGATTTTCTCTCCTTTGGTCATTTCGAGCATGATGCTTGTTTTTTTGCGAGCCCCGATCGCGGCCATCACAGAAGATTGCGTGTAATATTTGGTGTTGACGAGGTCCTGCGCATTCTTACCGAGAACAAATTCGCGATGGATACCGCAAATGCGCTCCCAGGCGCTGTTCACCATCAGGATATTTCCCTTACCGTCCGTTATGAACAGGCCGTCATGAGAAGATTCGAGGATGTCCTCAAGTTCGCAGGTATCGGGCTGGCAGTGCCCATTTTTGCGGTTGTAGGAGCAGAGGCGTTTCATGAAGTTCTCCAGGAGTTGGAGAGTTTAACTTATGTCCGCCTTTGAACGCCCGGCGGGGATACACGCTGGTCCGAAGGCTCTTTCCCGGCGAGGAGATGCAGGGAGGCGGAGAGGAAATATGCGGGAAAGGTCGAGTCTGGAGTTGCGGTTGCGTACAGGGACCCGGCGAAACAAACGAGCCGATTCGGCGCAGGAGTGGAGAGGCTTGAGTGAGAAAAAAAGAAGGGCGACCCGAAAGCTGATTCCATCTATTCCCTGTTTTGTAGTGATCCGGATTTTAGATGGTGCGAACATGCCAAATGCAGAGTAATTCGATGATATCGTATTTGAATTTCAAGATTCAAGAGGAATTTGCCGGTAAGATTGTGCGATTGCAGGAAGAATTGCCGTGGAAAATCGTTTTGCGGGCAGACTGCCGTCGCATTACAGCGGTAGTCTGCCCGTTTTTAAATTATGCCGAGGAAGATTTTTTCTCGGATCGAATATCCGTGGTGTTCAGGTCCTTTTCCGCTTCGGCGGCTTTTGATTTGCGCTTCTTCTTGTATTTTTCCATCATGATCAGGATCACAATCGGCAGGGTGACTATCAATAATCCAGCAATTTCAGATGCACTGGCTTCTATCATTATTATACTCCCCGGACGCAGTCGAGGTCACATTTCCCCGACTCGTCAGTCGACTTTGGAAGATTGCTTTGCCGGAAAGCATACGCGATCACCTGCGTAAGATGATTGCTTCCGGCTACGATCAAAGAATCAGAGGGAGAACTGGGGAGGAGCGCGCACCTGGATGGCTGAATTCACGAATAGTGAGGCAGGCAACCGGCGTTGTCCGGGCTTGACGATTCGTGAAAAGTTATGCGTTACTGGCGAATCAAAAGCAGATATGGTTGCCGGATGGACGATTTGGGGCAAGGGCCCTGCGGTGCGGCTGCAATGAGCGAGAGCACCGGATCCAATCGACTGGGCCTGGAACATCAAGTCCGGGAATCCGTGCAATGCCTGCAGACGGTTGGAATCAAAGGTTCCGGCTGGATGAGCGAGGGGGGCCAGGGAGATTAAGGACAACAGCAGGAAGACTGCTGTTTTGCTGGAGATTGTCCACGCTTTCCCGTTATAAAGGTATTTTAAAGCCTTCAATGAGCCGCCCTGTAAGATTGGTTGCGCACGGAGCATCCTCTCCATGCAAGTTCTTTTATAGTAACATGGCCGGGGAATTGCCTCCAATAGAAGTTAGGCACGGAGCCCGGGAACCTCAAGCAAAAGATAGAGTAACTCATGGGAATAGCATCGGATATAGTCATCATCATAGTTGCCGCCCTCATCGGCGGCTTTGTAGCACTAAAATTGAAGCAGCCTTTGATTCTCGGCTACATTCTGGCGGGGATCGTGGTGGGGCCGAATACAGGTGGGATTACGGTCTCTGAAGTTCACAATATCGAATTGCTTGCGGAGATAGGTGTTGCGCTTCTTCTTTTCGCGCTTGGGCTCGAGTTCTCGCTTAGTCAGTTAAAACCGGTCCGCTCAGTGGCTTTGATGGGTACTCCTCTGCAGATGCTGCTCACGACGGCATTGGGCATCCTGATCGGGAGGCTGACAGGTTGGGGATGGGTGGAGTCGATCTGGCTCGGGGCTCTGATCTCGCTGTCCAGCACGATGGTGACTCTAAAGACCCTGATGAACCAGGGTTGGATGGGCACGCTTTCCAGCAGGGTAATGATCGGGATGCTCATTGTTCAGGACCTGGCGGTGGTTCCTTTCATGATTATTCTGCCAAAACTGAGCGATCCGGCAGCGGGACTGCCTCTGCTGGGGATGGCGGCCGTGAAGGCTGCCGTATTTCTGGCCGTCATAATCGTGGTGGGCACGCGATTGCTTCCCCGGCTAATGGCATACATTTCGAAATGGAATTCGCGAGAGTCCTTTCTTCTGTGCGTCATGGCAATAGGACTGGGAGTCGGCTACGCAACGTACCTGTCGGGGCTTTCTTTTGCATTTGGAGCGTTTGTGGCGGGTATGGTCCTGAGCGAGTCCGAGTACAGCCATCAGGCCCTGAGCGAGATCATTCCGCTGCGGGACATCTTCGGCCTCCTTTTTTTCACATCGGTTGGAATGCTGCTCGATCCTTTATTCATTGCCTCGCACTGGGCACAGGTACTTCTCCTTGTGGCCATGGTCACTCTTGGAAAAGGAGCCATTTTCGCGCTGATCTCGCGATTGTTCGGATACGGCAACGTGGTTCCGCTTGCCGTCGGTCTGGGACTTTCGCAAATAGGAGAGTTCTCGTTTGTTCTGGCGGGAATCGGGATTTCAACAGGGTCGATCTCTAAAGAGGTTTATTCCATGGTGCTGAGTGCCGCCGTTGTGAGCATGGTACTGACCCCATTTTTTTCGAGTCTTTCGGTACCGCTGTACTCACTGAGAAAACGGTTTTCCAGGCATGAACCCTTGGAGACGATAAACTTGCCGGAGTCGGGATTGAAGGGGCACGTGGTGATTGCCGGCGGAGGCCGGATCGGCAGGAGGGTGGCACGGGTGCTTCAATCGGTCGATATTCCGTTTGTAATCATCGAACTCGATTCCCATGCCGTTGAAAGAATAAAGAAGGCCGGGTTCGCTATGATCTACGGGGATGCCGTCCGACCTGCGGTTCTGGAAGCCGCAGCCGTGGAACACGCGCGCGTGCTCGTAGTGACTATTCCCGCCGCGGCTGTTGCGCAATCCGTCATCGATGAAGCGAAATCTGCAAATGGGAACCTGGAGATAATCGCCCGGTCCGAGGGAATTGAACAAATAGCGGCCTTGTTTGAAAAAGGGGCGACCGAAGTGATCCAACCGGAACTGGAGGCGAGCCTTGAAATGGCTCAGCAGGTCTTGATCCGCCTCCACATCCCTGCAACGAAAATAATGCGCCACATCGGCAACGTCCGTCGGGAACTCTACTCGTCGATTAGCGAGGGCGAAGGAGAATTGCTTACCCGGCTGAAGGGCGCCGGTTTTGCGCTGCAGCAGAAATGGTTCACCATCGAACTCCAAAGTCTGCTGGGCGACCGCACTATTGGAGAACTGGCCATAAGAACAAGGACGGGTGCTTCCGTGGTAGGCGTGTTGCGTGAATCCGTGTTTCATCCCAATCCCGGACCCGATTTCCACCTTGTCGTCGGGGACGTTGTTGCTGTTGTGGGAACGCAGGAACAGTATGAGAGATTTGAAAGTTGGGCAGTCTCGGCGAAAGAGCAAAGCAGCAAAAGGGGGAGTTGATTTATGTCGTTTCCTCCTGAAGAAACAATATGCCTCGTTAATCCGTTTAGTTTCCTGCCTGGCCACTTTTTAACCTGAGGTTGAAATGCCGACTTATCAGGATGTCCCGTGCGGTCTTCCCGCTTCTGATTAGTGCCTTGCTGGAGCCGGAGCGGCGTCAGACCCCTGGTTCGGTGGGCTGGAAAAAGGACGGAGGCAGAGTAAATTCCGCGGCAAAAAATTTACCTCAAGTATCAACGCTCGTTCGCCGTATTTAATAGTAAGCTTGTTCCACGACCCCAGGTACCACATGCAGCGCATCGTATCTGGGGTCTGCTATTTTCAGGCCGAAACACAAGCAGGCTGCCCATAAACCCTTGTCGTGCCCCTGTCTGCTCCCCAAGGCTTGCCGGAGGACATTTGCTCGGCACTATTGGAGGGAAGCCTGGAAAAACGTGGGAATCAAAGGAATGGATCTCTAAGGATAGACTCGCCATTTTACACAGAAATACCTGCGGGAGATCGGCGAAACAAAAGAGGATGTGAAGGCTCTATCCGGCCACGAAACCAGCACGGCGGTTGAGCACTACATCGAACAGAGTTTTTCAATCCAGAGAAAAGGTTTTGCGAAAACGAGATCGTCCGCAGTAATTTCGCAGTTGAAAAATAGGAGAGCCGATTCCTGAGAATCGGCTCTGCAGCTACGCTTCAGTATAGGCGGGAGAGGATTTGAACCTCCTCCGACCGACTTATATCTATTGAAATTACTTGGCTTTTTCACTTCGCTCCCTCCCGATTCGGTGTATCAGCGGTGTATCAGCCTGCCGGGTCACCTCGTACTGCGATCGCATGAATTCCATATCGTCTTCGAAGTATCGAAGGAAGGCCGCGGTGGTATCGTGGCCGGTCATTTCCTGCACCTGATCCTTTGATTTACCCTTGCGCCTGAGATTGCGCGCGGTGCTGTGACGGGTCCCGCCGTAAAGGTCCACTCCTTCGACTCCCACATTCTTGCAGGCCTTTTTCCAGTAATCATAGACAAGGTGCTTGCCGAAAGGCGTGCCGGCGAACTTGCCGCCGCCGCCGCGATCCCGCCGGAAGAAAGCCATTTTCGGAAAGCCCTGGGGAAGCGACTTCACCAGTTCGATATCCTCAGGGATGAGCGGAAAGCATTTAATATGCGTGGTTACCCGGTCCGTCTTATGGTCGGGCATGTAGACCACCCACTGTTCCCGGTCGATATTTTCCTCGAGAATGTGCTGGATCTC
This sequence comes from Pseudomonadota bacterium, assembly GCA_023416335.1. The sequence goes on from JAEZHY010000232.1 coordinate 15,861, forward strand.
ACCGCAGCGGGCTTTGATGTAAGTGGCTGCCCACTTGGCGGCGATGTAGATGCGCGGGTTCTTGTCCCAGCAAAGCCGTTTCATCTCGGCAAGAATCGCGTCCTGGACGTCCTGGGGGACAGTCTTCCGGTATGCCATCTTTACCGGGAATTCGGAGCGGTCGGGAAACTCCGGCATCTGTTCTTTTCGGAGCACTCGACGCTTGACGAGCCATGTGAAAAAAGCATGGAGATTGGTTTTGATGTTGTCGCGCGTTTTGCTGGAAATCCCGGAAACCGAGAGCAGGAAGTCCTGAATCTCCCCGTACTGAATTTCCTTGATGTTGGTCGATTTGAAATAGCCGGCCGCTGTGGTGATATCGCGCTTGATGTGACGAAAGCTCCCGGGTTTAACGGTCTTTTCCTTCAGGTCGATGTACTTTTGCGCGAGGTTGTCAAACCCGAGAGGATTGGATTTTTTGTAATCGCGCTCGTCATAGGAGCCTTCAGTAACTTTAAAGCGCAGCCCGTTTAAGGTGTGATACGCCTCCTTGTAGCTCTGGAAGCGCATGAAGATTTTGCGGCCGAATCTCAGGATGAACTTGGATGCCTTGGCCTGCTTTTTGTGGATCGGGCACCAGACCGCGCCGCCGCGATCCGGGTCGAGCTTGTTGTCTTCCATCTTCCCATCTTTGCCTTCGGCCTGGCAGATGGGGCACCTTTCCTCGGTGTAAATGCCTCCGGCCATACACATGCCTCCCTTCTGTTGTCGCGACAGAGGCATGTTAAGGCACGTGTATGTTGGGAGGCAAGAATTCATTACACAAAGTCTCTCAAGTTATCAACCGTTGCAGGCGCGATCTTTACCGGCGATCCGCATGCTGTCTCTGGTTTCCACCAGGGTGAACCGACTCTCGGCGCCCTTGTAGTAAAGAAGGGCCTCCCCGCCGGGTCCGTACCTGTGCGCTTCCACTCTGACCAGTGTCAGCGGCTCCAGGCTTTCTTCTTTTGCAGAGAACCTGTCAGCGTTTATTTCCTTCGCCTTAGTGACCTTCCGGTTTCGGTGAAGAATGATCATCTGATCGCAATCGGAATGGATCGAACTGGAGTATTTCACATCCTCGGCGCTCATGATCTCAGAGGCACCGTTTTCGCGTTTCCGCGGTTGCGCGATGACGACGATGGGAATCTCCGTTTCTTCGGCCAGAAGCTTGAAGCCGAGAATCGCCTGGGACAGGGCTTCATTAACTTTGTCGGAGCGGCAGAGAAGGTGCAAATTATCGAATACTGCAAACCTGATCCCATATCGGTTGATTGCTTCCCCTATCGAATTCAGGAGGTCCTCGACCTTCCCAAATTTGAAGGCGTGCCCGAAATAGAGCGGAGCGTTTTCGAGCAGCACCCGGGCGTTTTGAATATCGCGCAAGGAGGGGTTCTCGATCCGGTATTGCGCCTGAATGATTTTCCGAATGAGCCTTTCGGGTCGCATCTCCAAGCAGAAGAAAAGGGAAGGGACCCAATTGAGAACTAAATTCCGGGTTATATCGAGGCACCAGGTTGTTTTCCCGGTTTTCGGAAGAGCCGTAACGATGATGAGGTCACCGGGCCTCCAGCCGCAAATAATGCGGTTGACGTTCTCCCATGGGGTGAGGATCCCGCCGCGGTCCTGTCCGGCTTCGATTTCGCCGTGCAGGAGATCAAGAGCCGTCTGAGCAGTCACTATGCCCGGAAGTGAGAACTGCTTGGAATTGGTGAGATATTTCCGGAAATCCTCAGGGGCGTATTTCTGGAAAAAATCGTTTGCATCCTTTACGGGTAGGACCACATTCCAGCAGCGGTTATAACCAAGACGCTTCGCAACGGTGCGGGCGCCCTTTTGCCCGGCTTCATCTGCGTCGTAGCAGATATAGATTTTCTTGCACTTCTCCAGAGCTTCCACCCATGCTGCATCAAACGACCCGGCTCCCGCCGTGATGCCGATCGCGTTATCGAAACCGTTCTGCAGAAGGGTTATCGCGTCGAGCTCGCCCTCGGTGAGGATTACCTCGTCAAATTTCGCCACTGCATTACCGTTGAACAGGACTGACCTGCAGCCGAATTCCCGCTCGAATGCTTTTTCCGCCGGCGGCAGCGCGCGATATTTGACATTCGCCCACTCCGATCCGGACAGGAGAGGAATTGAAAGCCAGCGCTTTCCGTCTTTTACCTTCACCCCGAGCTTGAAACGGTTGATCGACGCCATTGAGATCCCGCGCGAACTCAGGTACTGCTGCGCGTCATAGTCCTTGAAGATATTCGCGTGACAGGCCTCTACGTCTTCCGGCTTCGGCTTCGCCCAGGTGGTTTTACGCGCTGCAGGGTGAACCGCTTCCTCGATGTCGCCCTGAGATTTCATCAGAGTGAACAGGTTGCCGGTCACCTGACATTTTTTACAGTCCCAGGCCCCGCCGTCGGCTTTTGCCATGTAGAAGTGAAACCCGGTGTCTCCGCACATGGGGCAGACTTTCAGGTTTATCTGGTCGCCGCGGTTCCGGTGCTCCCAATTTTTTGAGCGGATATATTCAGTCGGCTGCATGGATTTCCTCTGGAATTACTGAATCAAGAAGGGTGCCGGTCTTTTGTCTGGTGGAATTTGCCGGAGAACACGGCCTGGACGATCTGCGTTCCTCGGGTCTGAAATTTCGGATTATCCCGCGCAGGTAGTTTTCTTTTTTCCCCGCCAGGAAATGCTCTTCATCGATGTACTTTCTGATACCGCCGATGACCTTCCAGGTTTCGAACTCCGACCAATAGGACAACTCCGAAATGAGGATACTGTCTTTTACTTTCCCTGAGGTTCTGGTGCGCGCTATGGCTTGAAAAGCCTCGCGGATTGTTTCCTTTTCTGCTGAAGAGTAACGGAAAAAGAGGTCGTCAAAGGAAGGTGATCCGACCAGTTCAGGTGGGGCTCCGCCATTCGAGTTCGAATGCGGATTGTCTTTTATTGTCTTTTGTCTTTTGAGGTCCCCAATAATGGGGATAGAACTGTTGCCATTTTGGGGGATAGACCTATCCCCATTATTGGGAATATTCCCTTTTTTGGGGATAGGTCGCCAGTCTGCATACTGTTTATTAATTCCAATGGTTAGCGCTTTCCTGTCCCCATTATTGGTGATAGATAGAATCTTCTTTGAAACCAAACCGTGAATGAGTCGAGATGCTTTCACGCGGGAGATACCGGTCATCTCGTGAATCTGTCCGAGCGGAATTTGGTCGGCCTTCTTATTAAATCCATAAGTTTTCCTGATGACGGTCCAAACAACCTGGCACTCTTGGCCAGCCAGACGAACCCGCGCCAATGCTTCTACTAGCTCGTTTGCTATACGGACATAGCCGTCTTCCAGTTGCGGGCCGCTCATAGATGCCTCACACGTCCGCCAGGTGGAGAGCCTTGAAAAGCTCGGTTCCAGCCTCTTTGGAGATGAAATCCAACCCGGCCGCGGTCACTATCAGGTGTTTGGTCCAAGGCCAATTGATCGACTCTGCTTTTTGAATCCGGTCAAGGGCTTGCCTGCAAATCAGTTCATCCGATTCGCTCAGGGCTTCGATCCGGTAATCCTCGATTTTCGAGTCGGGTCCGATCTGGAGAACGAGCTTTCTCATGCAGTAGCCTCAGCATCGTCTGCAAATGGTGGCGATGTTAGCGACTGCGGCCATTCGATTTGGTCCACCTTTACGCCAAGCGCCTTTGCAATCCGCTCTTTCTCGTCCTGCCGGGGACAGGCATACCCGTTTTCAATGAGAGAGATTTTGCTCTGGTGGATTCCCGTTCTCAGGCGAAGATCGAGTTGAGTAAGTCTCCGATGGAATCTTGCTTCTTCCAGCGTCATAAAAGCCTCCGTAAATGGAAAGGGCCAAAATCGTTTCCGATAGTGGCCCTAGCATAAGAAATATTTATGATTGTGTCAGAGTACTTAAGGAGATTATCCTGTGGCGTTTTTGTCTCTTAAGTATAGTCTTGGAACTCCAAGCAACTTTCTGCGCTCCTCTGCCGCACACAGCAACTTGTCGATTTTTTCCTTGGCTCTCTTTCTATAATTCTGGTACTCACCCTCATCTATCCCAAACTCGTCCAGGACGGATTTCTTCGCTCGAACCCCCCTTTCAACATCAATCACCCTACATTGTCGTTCAAGAGCAGCACTTAACCTGAACCTCTGCCATGGTATTACTTTGGGAAAACCTTCATTGAGAATATCTCGCGCGATCTGGTTGATTTTCGTTTTTACCTGCCGCAAATCCTGACCGCGAAAACAAGCAAATTCAACAGTCAGGTGCCAAGTTGGTGCACCCAGTGGTTTGCGGTAATTGCACCTGATGATGGGAAGCTCAGATTCAAAACGGGAGAGTAAGCATTGCCAGCGCGGTATAAGATGCTGAGGTAGCTTCACAGTACAGTGTACCTTACGTTCATAATTAAAAATCAAACCAGTGGAATTCTCGGCTAGGTATTCCTTTATTGATACCAAGGTATGATTTCCTTCATAATAGAAACCTTTCCCTCCGAGAGCCGCCGAGAAGCGGAGCAAATCAGGAACAATCCTGTCTTTCAGTTTGCCTTCAATTTCCCATTGTTCGCAGATTCCCGCAAGCAATTCCACATAAGACGGATTCTTAAACTCGTAAACGGCAGCTTTGCCGGGGTGGGGTAAATCCCAAATATCAACAAGAAGAGGGCAGGGGTCTTTTGGGTAAGAATTACAGCGTCGGATGAATTCCCATCGCCATCTATGTGCAGATAATTGAGACCAATGATCCAAGATATATTTCAGGGCTGGCCGTGATCTTTTCTTCGTGGGGTCAGTTTTTAGCTCTTCTAAGAGTTCGTCCCCTTGTAGCATTCTGCCTCCCGACACGGTCCCGGAAATTTTGAAGGAAAGGGCACCCGGGAGGTGCCTTTTTGAGCTGCAGACTCTATCCCTTCAAGCTGGGGTTACTTGGTTAAGGACCTGTGAATCTCGTACATCACAATCATTGTCTGAAAAACAACTCGCCGGCCGTCTTCCCACCTAAGCGGTTCACCTTCTTTGATCCCGCCATGTTCCTGGCGCTGTACCAAATCCGAGACCGTCCCCCAATATCCAAGCAGCTGATCAAGAAATGCTTTTTCGGAATTTCCAAGTCGGTCCGACTTCTGCAGAACTGCTCGGATTCTTGAGACTGTTTTGGACTTGTCCGGATCAGCGCCAGCAGGTTTATGTATGTTCACTAGAGTATCAGCGAATTCCTGAAGGGCCTCTCGGCATAAGTGTCCCATCGTGGTAAACTGTTTTTCAGAATCGCTTTCCCAGAGCAAAGATTCGGCCTGGGCCCATTTTCGGTAAGCAGCATTATAAAATTTCTGAAGTTCCGTCGAGGAAAGGTAATTACGGATTTCCGACTCCACATTTTCAGCAGGTTGTGGAGACCTCTTTAATTCTCGGTAGTATTGAAGGGCATCCGGTTTTATGTGAAATAAGAAGTATGCATCCGCATTTTGTCGCGACCCCAAAAGACCCTTCTCTGCAAGAATTTCGGCATCTGTTAAGTTGCCTTCGACCTCAATACCCTCTCCTGCTGTGTATATGAAAAGATCTTCATGCTCACCCTGGCCTTCAGCACAAAGAAATTTACCGCGCTGTCCTTTAGGTGCGGAGCGCTCCGCTTCGATGAGTTTGCAGAGCAGTTCAATCTGTTCGGGTTCTAGAAGGATGTTATCGCGGAGCATATTCCCCTTTCTCTCGAGAGCATTTAGGGCCTTTTGGCAATCACTGTCTGAGTACCAGGCCTGTTCAAGTGCAGTGAATATTTCCTCTTGAACGCGAGGGCTAAATTCATCCTGCCAAACTTTCGAGGGAGCAAGTTCGCCTTCAAGTTTAGGAATTTCGCTGTTTAGTTCCCGGAGATCTGCGCCATATTTCTCATCGGAAAGTGGCACGGAAAGCAAGTCAGTGGGCCTCATATGCTTTGGAGTCGCGAGCCAATCATGGAGCCACTTCCTCTGATATCTGGCCCAGGAGAGCCGACCATAGATTTGCCCTTGTTCGTGTCGCGGGAAAATCCGTTCACATCCTGTTGGTTCAGTAGGGTCCGGATATAATGAACTGCTTTTACGATAAGGAACAAGAGTACCTGAGCGGACAAACTCGAAAAGGGTAGCCCTGGTGAGATTATAAGGTGAGGTGAATAAGTCCTTCCCTTGCAGCATTTCCGTCTCCCGAAGCGGCCGGTGAAATTTATGGGAGGAAGGGGGCCAGGAATCCATTTTCGCCCTATCTCCCAATTATAGCTATTCCGATTCAGGGAAAAGCCTCCCCCCGCCCATGCTGGTATAAAATTCCTGTAGGTCGGGTTTCGATATCCGGTAATCTTTCCCGATCTTCCCGGCTTTGAGCTTCCCTGCCCTGATCGCCCGCCGTAATGTGTCAGGATGACAGGAAAGGAGTTCCGCTGCTTCTGTCAGAGTGAATGCGCTTTTTTGATCCATTTCGATTTCCTTTAATGCCATTTCCCATTGCCGGATTCTCTCGTCTTCCGGGAGGCTCTTATCAATTAATTCGGGATGCTCACGGGCGAGTTTGCTAAGCCTTGCTTTGGATTCTTGGACTGCTTTGAAATCTATCTTCTTTGCTGTCACGCTGCCAACATCCTATTCACCTGAGTTGCTGCGAATGTTTGTCCGTTCCGAGTGGCAAAGCCTTTCCTTGCGAGTTCGGCTGCGATCATCCTGAGAGACAACCCGGCCGCCTTCAAAACCTTTGCCTCTGTGATTACCCGCTGCTCTTCCGGATGCTCTTCCAGGTGGATCCCGTTATCAGACAAGCGGAAGCCGTAAGGAATGGAACCCACCAGTTCATTTTTACCCTTCTTCGCCTGCATTGCGGCCTTTGTTCTGGCGCCGATAATGAGCCGTTCATATTCGGCAAAAGCATCAATCATACGGCGCATCAGTATGTTGCTCGGCTCATCGGCTTCCGTGCCTTCCCCGGCGGCCGATACGATCCGGGCACCCTTCCTGGAAACTGCGCTCTCGATCATAGCAACCTTGATCGGATCGCGGCCCAAGCGGTCACGCTTCGCAACAAGAAGAATGTCGCCCTTTCCGAGAACCCCGATTGCCTCCAGGAGTGCTGGCCTTTTCTCGAGTCCGCAGGCCCCGGAAATTCCCTCATCGCTGAATACTTGGCCCAAAGCGAGCCCGTTCCGGTCTGCATAGCCCGCACAAGCGTTTTTCTGTGCGGTAAGTCCCGCTCCCGATTCCGCCTGATCTTCGGTCGATACTCTCAGGTATGCGATTGCTCTCATTGTCGGCTCCCGGTTTTGGGTTTATCTCGCTTCATGTGCGTTAACATATGCTAAACTATGCAGAAGTCAATAAAAAAGTGTTACACAGGGTTCCCCTCGTAACATCTCAGCCGAATATTGATTATTGGACACTTTGGACCAAGTGTCTAACTTATCGTCTTCAATGGAATTTGAAGTGAGGGGTCAGAAATTCAGTTCAGAGAATTTTCTCTAGACATATAGAGCATGTGGGTCTAGTGTAAAGGGTACGGGAAACAGCGCGGAACGCGAACCTGTCTAAGAAATTAGGCTACCAACCTAAATCTGAAAACCGATTTTAAATTGGACAATAGAGAATTAGGATTTGGCTCACGAATAAAATCAAGGAGGTGCCATGAGCCACAGGTCAGCCCGTTTGCTTCGTGTCTTGTCTTTTGCCGCTATCGCCATTTTACTTCCTGTATTCGTGCAGGCAGCACAGAAATGTGACTTTGAAGAAGAATTACTCAAGCTTTATGACGAGGCAAATCGTAATCGCTTAAAATTCGCAGAACAGCAAACGCAAATCCTGAGCCAGCTAGAAGCGATTGTCAGTAAATGTAAGAATAAAGAAAAAGCTGTCAGAGAGCAATTGAACCAGGATGATAACGCCAAATTTAATACTCTGCTTGAGCGTAGAAACATCGTTGAACTCGGTTCTTTAGTAGAAAGCAGGAGGGTGCGTGACTTGCAAGTGCTGCGTAGGCTCGCCATTCTTGCAGAAAAAGATGTACGCTGGCCCGAAGTCCCAAATGAGGACCATCCTGATTTCATATATTACGTAATTTTATCCATAGCTAGAGAAAGACTTTATAATCTCGTTGATATTAGCACATCTGAATCCATAATGTGCAGCGTGGAATCAGCTATCAATATTATTGAACAAGAAGCCATCGACAAAATATCCCGAATGGACGATTCGCATCTTAAAAAATTCTCAGCTCTGACTGATCGCCTTCTGGTGAAATACAATGTGAAAGTGCTGGATTACGAGAAACTCTCAATTGAGGATCGGCAGAGTGTATCTGGTGCCGCTGAAAGTGCCCAGCCCTATATTAGAATGGTAAACCTTCTAAGAGATTATGAAATTCTAAAGCTCCTGAGTAAAGCGAGTGAAATGGTTTACCAGTCCGACCGCAATGACATAATTATTTATGGGGGAGATTATGATTCGGTTGGCAAATCGATTAATGAGAAAGCCATTATTGCAAATTCGTATGGGGAATCGCTCAAGACTGCCATAGCGATATTAAGGGTGATTGATAAGAGAATCCCCTCGGAAGACGCTAAAGACATTAAAAAGCTTGCGGACGAACTTGGAAAGAAGCCAAAGTGAAGTTCGCAGTCTCAGCCAGCTTCCTTTCTAGTTGTTCAGTGTTTCCATGGCCAAACGAGAACGGGTTATCTTCTGCCAAGCGGGCTCACTCTGCCTGAATCGCCAATCTTCATTTGATAGTGCCCTTTCTCGTCTGTCAGATGTTTTTTGAGTGTGACCTGGTAGGCTTTGAAAAGGGCTTCGACATCCGTGTGCACAAGTTTTCCCGTGGATTTTCGCTGATTGCAGTCCTGGCACACGAGCCAGGTCTTATCGAGCGCATTCTCATGCCGGTTCACAAAATGCTCGTCATTGCAGACCGGAAAGGGCTTTCCGTTCTCGTCAATGATCCGGGTTTCCCGGCAGCAGGGGCATTTGCCCTCGTACCACGTCAAGATACAAGAGATATGCGCCCTTCGTGTGGCTCTGGATAGCTTCCGGCGCTTCAGTGGAAGGGAATCTTTGATTTCGGTTAGATCCTGCGACATGCGGTCAAGTCGCTCGAGCACTCTCGAGAAATCCGTTGCCCTGACCAATACGGCCGCAGGGTCTCCCGTAGTGTGAACTGCTTTCGGCTCTGCCATAAATGCCTCCTACAGAAGTGATAGCCCCGGATCGTCGCCGGGGCCGGTTGAACTTCCGAATTTAAAATTCCGAAGTCTTGGGGGTGTTGACTTTATGAATTCCACATTTCAAATGTCGAAATCTTCCTCCGATTACTGCCCCTGCAGAGGCTGAAACCTCGCGATTTCAAATCCGGTAATCAGGGAAAATCCCGTAATTCGGACTCCACAATTTCGTGGATACCGAAACGGAAGGGAAGCGATTCGCCTCTTGTGTCACATTCGCGTTTGAAACGCGAAGGCCCCGGCTCAGCACCGAGGCCCGTTGTCCACTAAACAGCGACACGATAATACGTTTCAAGCATCCACCTGTGAGAAGCCAATTCTTCCGGGCTTGGGTTTTCTACTCCGGCAAATTCGCGCTCAACCGCTCTCTGAATTTCTTCCTCCGTCAGCTTTCTTGTGGGCTTCGCGGACTCGATCAAGTGTTCGCCCCACGCCTTGCCGGCTTCTTTCAAAAGACGTTTCACAGATGGCCCGGACTTGATGAACGGGGCTTCGATGAGTGATACGGTCCATTTGTCCCCGGCCTTTTTGCCCTCACGGAAATGGATCTCATGCAGCAGGACCACATGGCCGTTCAAATTTGCCGGTAACTGAAACTCGGGGGTGATCTTAGGCATTTGCTGCCTCCCTGTGATTGTATGCATGCAGCGCCTGTCCATATTCCCGCATCTTCGCCGCTATTTCAGGGTTGGCTCTTATTTTTCTCTTGCCGGGTGTTTCGAGCCAATGAAGAACCTTGTCGAAACCTTTCTCATGTGTTTCACATAAAATCTCATTCGGAATTGCATCACGTTTCCTGATCAATTCCTCATGCAGATCATACTGTCTGCTGATCCATTTGAGCGTATCCTCCAGCGTTTCCTGTTCGTCACCAATCCGTGTTGAAGTACCGCACAGAAGGACACAACCCGACCACCTGTGTCTGACCTTTCCGTTTTCGTCCACGCGGATCTCATGAATAAACTGCAGGTGTTCGCCCTTCAGGTTCTCGGGCAAAGGAGGAAACGAGCCGTCAGTCAGCTCGAATATTCGCTGTTCCTTACTCATTGGCGGCCTCCTCCGAGTTGTTCCCTAAATCTCTTCCAGTTGTTCCGTTCCCCTCGTTTCCCAATAGGATTTGAACCATCCGGATTGCCTTGTCTTTGTCGTCCTTTTCGAGTGCCTGGAGGCTTTTCTCCACAACTTCTAGGTTGCCCTGATCCCCCTCGGCATATTTGCGGACGGTTGATATCAATCCGACCAGATCTTGCGTGATGTGCCGGAGCCTGCTTTCTTTCTCCTCCTCTTCCGGGTTTCTGGGCGGCTTCCCATCATAGGTTTCACTCAATGCGATAACCTGGCCTACTTCGAAACCGGGCTGTCCGTAGCACGCCAGAAGAACGTATTCCCTCCCGATGATCTGCGCTATTTTCTCAAAGCGCTCCTTCATATTCTTCTTGGCTACATCGAGGAGGTCGGTAAGGATTTCGCCATACTTTACGAGGTCTTCATCTTTCTGGAGTATTTCCACGAAATCTTCAACCTTGAATAGAGTGCTTCGCGCTACTTCCGAAAGTCTTTCAGTGTAAATCTTGACTTCCCTTCCATCTTCGAGTGTGTACGTTGCTCCCATGTTTCCCCTCCCAAAAAAAGAGCGCCAAGCACAAGACTCCCACGGCACACAGGCCGTCCGGTCCTTACGGATACCGGCATCATGCACTTGACGCTCAACTTTTCAGACAAATGGGGGACTACGTTTGGACCGGTCACGGTGGCCCTCCGCTGTGTGTTTGGGGAAACGACTTACTCAGGCATCACCCTAAAACGTTAGGGTTCCATCTGTCAAGAACTTTTCCATAATGCTTTAGGGTAGGAGGGGGATATGATCTTGAGCAAAGTCAAAGAGGTAATGGTTGAGAGGGGATTCAGTATCCAGCGCCTGGTAGATGAGAGCGGCCTTTCTGAAATGACGATAGTTCGAGCCCGAAGGGGCGGGGGGCAGGACCAGCTCGGGAGCTGCAAACTGGTTACTCTGGAAATAATAGCAAAGGCCCTCGGGGTGAAGGTGAAGGATTTGTTCGAGGAAGTATAGGAAATCTGTGGACGTCCTTCTGTGCGGCTAATCAAGGAGAGGTTTTTCACGAACTCTGCAAAGAAATCACTTGAATATCAAAACCCCTATGGCATTCTTTCCACATGTTTTCCAGTTTCATCTAGCCTTTAAATTCATCTCAGAACTTGGGGGCCTCAATGAGAAAAACGATTCTTGTTCTGGCGGCCGGAATTGCATTTAGCACCCTATTGTGTGGGGCTTTCCTCCCTCGGCAGACCTTCGGCTTCAAAGATTCAGGCATAATCGATGGATATTACTGGGCGGATTTCACCAGGGAAATGGCACAAGACACAAAATGCCCTTTAATCGCGAATTCGATGAAGATTTCAGCCCTACGAGGAGCTTACGAGGGGCTTTTCATGGGCAATTCTCCAAAAGTGCAAGAACATAAGTACCCTTTGGTCGATTCATATTGGCCCCTCGTGGAGGCCGTCGACCAGTTCTACTCAGACTACCAAAATAAACCCCTGTCCCTGGTCTGGGCCCTCGAAATAATAAACATGGAATTAAGGGGCAAACCGAGGAAGGAGATTGATGAAAGAGTTCGCTATTTCCGGGCTTTCATTGCAGATCACAAGAAACCTCTGTAAAAGGGTGTTCCCCCTTGTTCGCCACGCTCGCCTTTGCCGTTCTGGGCTGCTTTATTAAAGCCGAAGGATGCCGGATCAATGGCTCCCGAACCGCTGCCAAGGTGTGGCTCGAACTCGCCTTGGCCGGTTCGGTCATAATCTATTTCTGGGACCAAGCAGACCCTACTGCACACCAAAAGCCGGGACTCCCCAACCCATTGATATGGGCTGCCGATCAACTTTACTGGCTTGTCGGCGGTCTATTTCTGCGATAACTGCCGCCCTGGCTAGTTGGCTCGGAACCAGTTCCGTCTTGATTCTTCCGTCCGCAATCGCCATCAAAGTCTGAGCCGTATCCGGGTCGTACATGGCGCGGGTGAGAATTCCATTTACCTTGGCCGCACTAAGTCCTTCGACCTTCTCCAGCCCCCAGCCGATCCCCTTTAAGGTTATAGAACCCCCGGGCAACCTCCGTAAAACAGAACCCAACACGTTTTGAGCTACTGCCTTTTGAACGGCTAAATTTTCTCCGGTATCCGACCCAGCCCCGGAAGGCGAATACCTGGAACGGTTCGATATCTCGATTGCTTTCTGCACCCGCTGTAATGCGAAGAGTTTTCCCGGCTCATCGGCATAAAGAACCTTCATGGCATTTTCGTATTTTTCCATCGTTTTTGTGAGGTTCGCGTTGCTGATTACTTCATTGTTTGCAATATCTTTTACTGTTGTCTCGGCCTTGTCGATAATGAAGTCCTTGAAGGCGTTTTTGAGCCCCTTTATGGCCTCGTGATTTCCATCCAACTGCTTCATGAGGTTTCGCATGAGGAGGCCGGTATTCTTTGCGCTGACGCCTTCCGCGCCCTCCATCGCCCGCGCTATGGCCTGCTTGGGGTCTGCATTCAGCATTTTGGATGCAATGGATTTGCCATAAGCGATTGATTCTGATTGAGCGGCATCAAATGCATCTTGAACGGACTGGACGTTTTCAAAAGTGCCGGTGAGGCCATATTTGCGCAAAACGAACTTATTTTTGTTAATCCATGCAGCAAGTCGAGTTCCGTTCACTTCTCCGGTTATCTTGTTGATTATGCCGGTTTCTGCTAATTGATCTACCGCGTGGCCCTCCATTATGATGGAAGCATTATCTTTCCCGATTGCATTTATGAGGTCATCAGCTCCATCCATAGACCAGAAGCGTTTGGTAACTGAGCCGGTAGGCACCTTAAAACCGCTTGCCTCTTGGCCGGGACGCAACACGCTTCCAACCTGACCCTTTCGATAGCGGCCTATATAGTCGGCGTATTGTTCCCGCGCTTGCACGTAGTTGTTGTTTGCCCCCATCCCCGCTTCAATATCGGCATCTATCCCATCTTGCAGAGTCCTGAGCCTGCGGGATAGTTCAAGATTTGGATCAGCACCTGCTTCTGCTGACCGTATCTGCCTGCCAAGGTCTTTTCTGAGTGAGTGCAGGTCCTGGAATCCCACACCATCGGACGATTTGGATTTTGCTACCGTAAGCCCTGTTTCCGGATCGGTTACAAACTCAGGTTGTTCCTGTTTTGGAAGGGTTCTTTTGATTCTGTTTATTGCAGATGACGGGAACACACTTTCTTCACCGGGAGCGAATTCTGATTCAATAGCCCTAACTGCCTTTTCAGTATTGCTGACTGTAATTTCAGGGTTTCCGAGATCTTGATAGAGCTGAGAAACTCGTCCTTTCTCTATGGCCTTGGCGCTTTTTAGGGCTTCACGAGCAATAGCCCCTCCCTCCTGGGAGTTTATGTTTTTAAGGTTTTCTATTGTTGGACCAACCTTGCTGCCGGATTGTTGCGACACTTGTTCCAGTTCGGTTTTTTTGCGATTCAGGACCGATAACACATCATCAATACTTTCGTTGCCCTGAAATTCATTTGCCAAATAATCCCGCAAAGCCTGATTGCTCTGCGCTTGCTTCTGGGCGATTATATCTCCGGATGGTCCGACTTGTCTTTGCAGGCCGCGCTGCAATTTGATAAGTCCCGGGTCGTTTCTCATTTCTCCGATGGATGGTTCATAACCTGGAATCTGGTCGACTATTTTCTGTGCCTCAGCCTGATTCGCAGCATATTGCGAGCTGGAACCAGTAGATTCTTCAAGGAGGTTTCCGGCCCTGCTCTCCAGTGCTTCAAATCCCTTTTCCGTCCAAGGGACTGCACGGGATGCTGCACCTGCAGCACCGGCCACAACCTTTCCGACAGATTGCCCGCCCATTTCATAAGCTGCGCCTTTGGGCAAATAGTTTGTGATTCCTCTTTTGATGTTTTCCGTTAAAGTCGTGGGGGGCTCCAACCCGAGGTACTGTTTTACAGCATCTATCCCATACTGGTGCGCCGCATAGAAGAGAGCAGATCCTATAGCTGCCCCGGTGAGCCCGCCGATCGCGGTTCCGGCTCCAGGCACAACAGAACCGGCCATTCCCCCTAAAGATGCCCCTGCATATGCTCCGGAGAGTATTGCGGAGAGTCCGGTTGTGGACTCAACGCCGCCTTTCCTGATGGCATCGGCAATCTGCCAATAAATGGCAGGGTGATCCTTAGCCCACTGCGGCGCGTTTTCGGGAACTGCGGTCAGCCTGTCGGGTCTGAATGGTTTGTCCTGGAGTTCGCCCGATCGGGTGGGAGCGAGTTGCTGCGGCTGTTCAGGTTGGAAGCCTTCAGGCAGAGATTCGAGAACGAATCCGGAAGGCAATGAATCAAAAACCTGCGGCTGCCCGGCATAAGCCACACCAGAATCGGAGCCCTTTATTTTTCTGTAACGGTCAGTGACGTTTCGGACGTACTGCTGAGTTTCCTCGAACGGCGGAATGCCGCCGTGTTTTTGCACTGCCCCGGGCCCGGCGTTGTATGCCGCCAGGGCAAGCGGGACATTGCCGCTTTGATATTCGAGTTGCTGTTTCAAGTATCTTACGCCGCCATCAATATTCTCGATAGGGTCGTTGGGGTTTACTCCCAGGTCAAAGGCTGTATTCGGCATGAGTTGCATGGGGCCGTGCGCCCCAGCTTTGCTGATCCATTGCTTCGGGTTGTATTCCTGGCGGTGAAGGGCAACCGCTAAATCCGGATCAACCCCATGTTTTTCGGCCGCCGCCCGAACCTCTGCATCCCAGTTCGGTCTGCTCCTCTCACTCACAAAGCCTTCAGGCAAGGATTCTAATAATTCGGCCATTATTGGATAACCTCGTATTTTCCATCGGATCTTTTGCCGATCCTCTGTTTGGTTGTCGGGTTGTAGTACGTTTCAACGTAGTTTGATTTTGGAGCCCCGCTATTCCCGGCTTTCCCGCTGCGCCCGTAAATTTTCCTGTACTGTTCGATTCTTGGCGCGAGGGATTCCTGCTGTGCTTCCAGCCATGCCTCAAGAGCGGCAGGAGGCAGGGTAGGGCTTGAGGCTTCCATTTCTACCCTGTGCGCCTGATCGGTTGCCCCGGTCCCGCGCATGACTGAAGCAATTGAAAGAAGAGCGTCATTCCGGAAAGCCATGTACTTGACGAAATCCGGGTCATTAAGCTGCTTATTTTTCCACTGCTCTACGGCCCCGATGAATTTCACATTACTGTAATTCAGTTTTTTCCCTGCCTCGACCATGTTTGTCAGAACTTGGGGTAATGCCTCGATCGCAATATCCTGCTTCCTGAAAGATGCCGTCTTGCCGGTGCTGTAATCCATATCCGCCATTCTGATATCAAGTTGCGGATTGATTTCCTTTGCCCGAGCAAGAACGGCATTATAATTGCCGGTGCGCTTCGCCATTTGAGCCGGTGCCATTTCCCCGCCTGCAATCATTTGCGCCAAAGCCTCGTCTTCTTTGGTGAGAGGCTGTGCCGTCCGTGAAACACTTAATGGGGGAGCCGCCCCAGTAAGCTTGTTGCCTCTCATATCAACCTTGCTCCACCCTGTGGGCGAATCCGGGTCCTGCACCACGCTCTGCATGTTGGCCTCATTTGATTCCGGGTTGAACTTTGGAGCCGCCCCACCAACCGCCTGAATCCCCTCCACACCGCGGCCAGGCATCATAACAGAACTCTGAACAGTGCCGCCCTCACCGTAGAGCGTAGGCCCTGGTTTCGGCGTATTCAGTTCGATCTGATCCTTGATGCTCATCGCCTGCTGCTGCGCCCATCCCTTCCATTGCCCGAAATCCCCCTCCGGATCCTGGTGGCTTGAAAACACGCTCGGATCGGGAAGGAGAGGGTGAGACTTGGCGCCCATCATATTGAGCAGGTCCGTGCGGTACTGCGGATAGGTCTGAAGCGTTGTGCCGGGGAGGCCCTTGAGCCCGTAGTCCAGAACCTTCTGAGCTGTTTCGATGTTCTTCAGGCGCGCCTCCGGGTCGGACTTGTTGAAGACGTTTGAGATCTGGGCCACCTTGGCGGCCTGATCGACGGCGCCCCTTCGCAAGAGTTCGTTTGTCGTATTCTGGTAATCAACCTGTCCGGGCATCGTCCCGCCGGAATAAAGGGCGCTCATTGCGTTCCGGGTATCCATCTTATCCTGCAAGGCATTTTGGGCCAGCGCGTTCTGAGTCATCGCATTTCTATATGTCGCCACCGTCATCATTGCCTTGCCGAGGTCAGGATATTCGAATTTGAGTTCGGGAAGACTCATGGTCTCTCCTTTTGGTTTTTGGTTTAAGTTCACTGCACCTGATCTGATATGCCTACCCGATCAGCCAAACGGTTGATTTCCTCTTCTGTGAGGTGTGACCCATATTCCTCGAATTCAGGACGCTGTACCTCAATGAATCTTCCTGTGAAGTGGTTGAATATTGCCTCTAAATCTAGTTCCATTGACAGAAAAGCCGTAAGCATGACTCGGTTATTATTGGGCGGAATGAGACTTATGTAATACCTGAGTGCCGCAGAGATAGCGGGAAGGCGAGTAAGAAAGCGCCAATCAAGTTGATCGGGGACAAACCCCACAGAAGAGCATTGCTTTTTACGGCCTTCCCGACTTGTGTCTGAATCCAGGAATTCATCAAGGTTATCTGTCATTTGTACAGTTCCTTTTCATTGTATTCCAGAGTTCGTATGATCGCGGTCTTCCAGGTTGAAGGTATTGATCACTGGCCCGAAAACGGCTTCATGGGCCTGCCTGACCGATTCAGGGTTATTCGGATTGTACCCCGGGATTCTTGGGACAATGCATCTAACCGGGGTCCCAAGACCGCCATTTTTACGCAAAAGCGTCTTCTGCATCGCTTGGGGCATTCCGAATACTACTTCGTATGCTTTCTTGATAGATTCAGGGTTATTTGGATCATAATCAGGGACAGTCAAATAGGGGTTGTCTTTCTCTTGAGTGCCGGCTTTCCCTTCCAGTTCCGCAATGCGCCGTTTTAAATGTGCGTTCATCATTCCTCCACGATGAGACGGATTTTTGCATTTTCGGCACCTTGGCGCTTTATTGCCTCGCACTCTGCTTCGCCTTCTTTGATGATGACTAATGCACACTTGTCTTCTTTCTCGGCCTGCAGAGAAACCTTCTCCAGTCTATCCAACCTGCTTTCGAGATTCATTTGCACTATCACCCTTTCCGTTTTCACTGTAGCTTTGATCATTGCGTTGCCCTTACTCGCTTGCCCATTGGAGGAAAATCAATTCACTTCCACCGGCAACCGTGTTGGACTTCTCAAGAGCCTCTTCTTGGGTCTGCCCTGGCTCAACCCAAATAAGGGCCACCGATTTGACATTTCCGGCCTGTTCCAGTTTGCTTATTCTGGCTTCGATCCTCATTGAAAAGTTATCTCCTTCCCTTGCTGCAGTTCGTTATGAAGTTCCACCCTAATTGCCTGAATATGCGCGGGGAAGTCTTCCATTTCGCCCTCGTAACCCATCTTCCGGGCGAGAACTTCAAGCCTGGTTTCCAATTGCTCATCGGACATTTTCTTGAGGTCCAGAGGTCCCGAGTTCAAAGATTCAAGCCGCCCCAATCTGCTCAAAAAGTTCTTGTTCATTCCTTTGCCCCCATCTTTTCTTCCAAAATTGAAAGTCGCGCCTCCAGGTCCTCAAGCTCAACCGCTTTGATTGCAGTCTCTAATACCGTCTTTGCAGCACTCACACGGGCAGAGGCGGGAGCTTCGGAGTCTTCCATGATGGTTTTCAGTGTCGCAACGGCTTCACTGCAAACCTGCTGTATTCGCCCTATTGCCTGCTGCACTGCCTGTCTTCTGGCTTTCCGGTATGCTTCCGCGAATTCGGGTTCCTGCATCCACCTCCAGAGAGTTACCCCCGAGATCCCCGCCGCTGCGGCCGCCTCTTCCCTGGTCGGATGGAGAAGCAGCTCGGCCACTGCTCGGGCCTTCTTGCCTGGTAATTTCTGCTCGGGAGATTTCATCTCGGTTCACTTTCTTTCATTCAACAGAGGGGCAGGGATGACCGTGTATACCGGCCGCATGCCTCCAGTGTTTTGGTTGGATTTCATGGGAAGGGAAGGGGATCTGACCTTGGCGCGGAGACTTTCGTCCCCTGAAATGGAAAAAGGGGATGCCCAATTACAGGGCATTCCCCTTCGGTGTATCAGCAGTGTATCAGGATCGAAAACACCACTTAAAATATTAAGAACTTCAACCACTTGTATAGGCGGGAGAGGATTTGAACCTCCGACTTCCACCGTGTGAGGATGGCACTCTCACCGCTGAGTTACCCGCCCGCAATTTCGCGCTTGCGCGCTTCAGTTTTATAGCTGATACGGATGGCGAACGCAATACCCAATCGAGATTCCCTGTGTAATAGGCATAAACTATGCGGGTTCGAAGGGGGCGCCACCGGTCGAAATAATATATCACGTCAGGGTTTCTTCTTCCCTCCAATGGACAGCATTTTGAGCCGCATGTAATCGTCTTTGGCCTGTTTGTCCTTGGGATCGATTTTCAGGATCTGATCGAGCTTTTTCAGCGCTTCCGCGTAGTCTCCATTGCTCTCATACAAGTCGGCCGCTTTTCTGAGGAGCGCTTTATCCTTTGGCTGAAGCCTTGCCAGGTGTTCCATTTCATGGGCGGCAGCCTTCTTGTCGCCCAGTTTGATGGCGGCGTGAAGCTGATAGTTGTGAATCCGCACCGAATCGGGGTTCTGCTCGGATACGCTGTTAAAGAAGGCAGCCATGCCTTTGTAGTCCTTCTTATCATCGTAGTACTTGAAAAGGGCATCCTGGTAGGCTGTGTTCTTCGAGTCGAGTTTCAAGAGTTCCTGGAGAACCTGCAACTCGCCCTTTTCATTTCTGAGTTTTCGGTAGATATCGAGCAGATATTTGCGGGATTCGACGTCCTTGGGGTCCAGGGAAGCGACTGTCTGGAAAGAGGTTATCGCCTTGTCGTACTTCTTGGCCTCGTAGTACAGCACGGCCAGATTGTTCTGGAGGGTCCGGTTCCTTGGCTGCATCTGGGCAAGGCGTTCGTATGCGGCCTGGAGAGCGTTCTTGTCGCCGGACTTCTCGAGCATCGCAATCAGCCGAGTGAGCGCTTCCTTGTTTTGCGGGTTCCTCTGGAGTATGGCGTCGTAAGTAGTTTTGGCCTGGGCAGTATTGCCTTTTTTCTCATAGAGTTCGGCCAACTGCAGCCAGCTTTCGGTATCGCCCGAGTTCTTCTGGAGATACCTCTCCAGGGCCTGGATAGCCTTGTCTGTCTCGTCGTTGCGCTTGTAGGTGACGAAGAGGTTGTACAATACGTCGGAATCTTTTACGCCCGCCTTTATGGCCTTCTCATAGGCCGCCGCGGCACGCGACCAGTTCTTCGTGTCGCTGCTGAACTCGGCCAGGGCGAGAAGCACGGATTGCTGGAATGGTTTGGGAATATCGTTTTGATGCTTTTCCAGGAACTTTTCCGCCTCGTCTCGAGATTTCTTTTTCTTCAGATAGGCAACGAACTCCTTGAACGTCTGCTGGTCTTCGGCAAGTCTGAGCAGATCGAGGTAGACGAGCAGGGTATCGTCGGTCCGGTTCAGAATCTGATAGACGAGGAGAAGTTTCTCGGAAATAGCCTTGGACTTTCCGGAATCGTCGATCTCTTTGTACAATCGCGCCGCGTCGGCGTAGCGTTTGCTGTCGAAATAAAGACCGGCCAGCTGAGTCTTCACCAGTATATTGGAATTGTTCTCTTTGAGGGCCTTCTCGAGGTAACCGATTTTCTTGTCGACATCGGATGTGGAATTGGCCTTCTGGAGCCAGTCCTTCACATCCAGCTGGATCAGGAGCGAGACTTTTCCGATCGGCCTGTTCCACAGGGTTACCCGGAGTTCCACCGTCCTGGGAGTCTCGAAAGATTCCTGCGGGAACATATCTTTGATAACGACCGGTCGTTTGGAGACAGCCTTGGCGTCCAGGTCGGAAGATGCAAGGCGTGTACCCCATGACAGCCATCCGTCTGTTTTGATCTGGAGAAGCTGAATCGAATCCTTTGGATTGACTATTACCTGTGAATCCGGGAGGAGAAGGACTTCCTGATTGTTATGCTGGAAACGCAGAGCGACGAGCTTTTTGGGGAATGGCAGCATCGAGGCGAGGCCGCCATCCCTGGTGAAGAGAAATCCGGCCGCTCCGATGACAATAGCGAGCGCCACAAGCAGAATGATCAGGCGCGGTGACTTCTTTGGCTTTTTCTCGTTTCTCCTCCCGCCGCGGTAGAAGGAGCCAGTGGACCCGTATGGATAGCCACGCGTTGAGTTCATTTTGCGGAAAGCTCCTTATCGAGGCCGGCCTCTTCGTAAATTCGCCGGATTTCATCGGGTTTGAGCGATCGGTATTCGCCCGGTTTGAGATTGCCCAGGCGCAAGGGCCCATATGCGATGCGCTTGATCTTCAGTACCGGGTGTCCAACTGCTTCGCCCATACGCTTGATCTGGCGGTTCCAGCCCTGGTGAAGCGTTATCCTGAGCCAGGCCGCTTTCGGCAGCAATCTCATCGTTTCGACTCCGGCGTGGGCGGTTCTGCCTTCCTCGAGGAGCACACCCGACCGGAGTTCTTCAATCGCCTTATCGGCGGGATGTCCTTTTACTTTTACCTCATAAACTTTAGATATGCCATAGCGAGGATGAAGAAGCCGGTTCGCAAGTTCTCCGTCATTGGTGATGAGAAGAAGTCCCTCGGCATCGTAATCGAGTCTCCCGACGGGAAAGACCCTTGTCCCCAGATTGGGAAGGAAGTCGAAAATAGTCTTTCGTCCCTGCGGATCGCGTACTGTCGTTATGCATTCCCGTGGCTTATAGAAGGCAAGTATAACCCTTCGAGCCCGCAGCGCCAGCGGTTTCCCGTCCAGCAGGACGGTATCGTTGAGCGGATCGACCCTGCAGCCCAGTTCCGCCTTGTGGCCGTTAACCTCGACACGCCCGTGGCGGATCAATTCTTCCGCGGAGCGCCTGGAACCCACGCCTGCCTCGGCCAGAAACTTCTGAAGCCGAATTCCGGCAGGGGATTCGGACGTCGGAGGCAGGCTCTTGGAAACGGGGGACCGGCCGGCGGGCCTCCTGCGTATGACGGATCCGGAGAGCTTTGGGGATTTTTGGGGACGGATTTCGGATTCGGAAGAGTTGCCCGTTTGACCCCGTTCAGGTTTTCGGATTCTTTCTTTCATTTCTTGTCCCAGTGAGGGTCTCTTTTCCTCCAAATCGATCTTCGGTTACCCCAGACCGATTGCGTTGCGAACCAGTTCGATCGTCGCGACCGCCTCGCGTCTTGCCCTCTCGTTACCGGCAGCAACGATATCGCGGACCTTGTTCATGTCTTTTTCGAACTCCAGGCGGCGTTCGCGGACGGGGGCAAGGCGGGAGATGACATTCTTCATGAGACGTTTCTTACACTCAACGCAACCGATAGCGGCATTGCGGCATCCTTCGGCAATTTCGGCCACTTCGGAAGCCGTGGAGTAGAGCTTGTGATAAGCGAATACGGGTGAGACTTCCGGATCGCCGGGATCGTTACGCCGTATTCTCTGCGGATCGGTCATCATTTTGGAGATCTTATCCGAGATGGTCTCCGGCGTGTCGGTGAAAAAGATGCAATTCCCGTAGCTCTTGCTCATTTTTCTTCCATCCAGGCCGGGGAGGACCGGGACTTCGGTAAGGAGGCCGTCGGGAATCGGGAATATCTCTTTCTTGTACATAAAATTGAAGCGCCGGGCAATTTCCCGCGTAAGTTCGACATGCGGGAGCTGGTCCTTGCCGACCGGCACGCCGTGGGCGCGGTAGATTATGATGTCGGCAGCCTGGAGCACGGGATAACCAAGGAAACCGTACGTCGCAAGGTCCTTCTGGTCAATCTGAATCTGCTGCTCCTTATAGGTGGGATTACGCTCCAGCCAGGGAAGAGGCGTAATCATACCGAGAAGAAGAAACAGTTCGGCGTGTTCCTTGATGTCGGACTGGATGAAAAGGGTGCAGAGTTCCGGCTTGAGTCCGGCGGCGAGCCAGTCGAGAATCATTTCCCAGGTATTGTCGCGAATCGCTTCGGGAGTGGCATAGTCGGTTGTCAGCGCATGCCAGTCGGCAACGAAGAAGAAACATTCGTACTGATTCTGCAGCTGGACCCAGTTGTCCAGTGCGCCGTGCAGGTTCCCAAGATGAAGGCGCCCAGTTGGACGCATGCCGCTGAGGATTCTCTTCCGCTCCGCCATTTAGAACTTCTCCTCTGATTTATTCTTTAATCAACAGTGCATGCACTCTTATTCCCCGCTGGTTCCCAAGGTTCCGGGACTTTTGCCCAAATGAAGACGGACCTGGTTGCCGGGATTTTATGACGGGGCTTCCGATCACGTCATCTCGGCCGTGCTTTTGAGCCGGGATTCAAAGTCTTTAAGGTCGTGAATTCACAATTAATCCGCCCAACAATCCTGGTTTCCGGTGTGAACTTGTCGTGATCGAAGAGAAGGGCCGGAATGTCCCACAGGGCGGAATTCTTACATCAAGAAACGCCAGAAAACACTGATGACAGGGGTGACTATATAACTCCATAGACCGGATCCGATCAATAGGAGCACGATAAGCATTCCGAATCTTTCCATCTGTTCCAGGGCTATCGCGATCCTGAGCGGCGCCAGGCCGACGAGAATCCTGCCACCGTCAAGGGGCAGAACCGGAAGAAGGTTGACAACCATCAGAACCAGGTTGAACCTGGCGGAAATCAGCGCCATCCCACGAACCGGTTCATTCATCCACGTGTACCAGAATCTCGAAATGCCCTCCGGTCCCAGAAAATCGGAAAATGTGAGGTGAAAAACGATGGAACTCAAGGTGGCCAAAACGAAATTGGTTAGAGGCCCGGAGAGGGCAACCAGGGCCATGTCTCTACGCCCGCCCCGAAGATTGGCAAAGTTAACGGGGACGGGTTTTGCCCATCCGAACAGGAAGGGGGACCCGGTGATGTAAAGCACGCCGGGGAGAATTATTGTTCCCACCATGTCTATATGGCTGATCGGGTTGAGGGTTATTCGGCCGAGGAGTCTTGCAGTGGGGTCTCCGAGCTTTTCCGCCACCCACCCGTGAGCCACTTCGTGCAGAATCACGGCGAAAAGAAGGGGTACTATATAAAGGACTGCTATTCCGATGTAATCCGACATGAAAATTCACTGTGTCCCAAAAGTTCGTTGCAGCTTTAATGCGCCGATATATCAATATTAATGCATTTCCTCCAGAGCCAAATCACAACTTGTATATTTTGGTCCTCTCGATCTCCCTTTTTGTCCCGAAACACTCGGTCGTTCACAGAGCACCGGGCTGCGGCTTCGCAGGGCGTCAACGCTCGATGCAAGTTCCCCCCAGCCGTGTTTCGGCGGATTCGGGAAACAATTCGGGGTGGCCCTCCAGCAGGAAGCGGAGTTCGTCCGAGCGGTTTCGAACAAGGCCGTTGAGCCTGGCGTCGAGCACCTCGTCGAGAAGTTTCCGGTAAATGGGGCCGGGCGGAACCCCCAATTCCCTGAGGTCTTTGCCTTTGAGGTCTGCGCGGACATTTCTGTACCTGTGAAGGTAATGGCTCACCGCTTTTCGGGTTTCTTCCATGTCGGCTTTGCCCATCAGGAAGAGTAGTTCCTCTGGCCTGAAAGGTTCGAGCGCCCGGTAGATCTCACTTGCCTTGAGTCGCTGCGACTGAAAAAATGACTTCAGCAGCCTGCCGGCATTGTCGTAAGTCCAGAGCATGCGATCTCGCTGTGCCACAGTGAGAAGGAGCCTGGCCGAAGCAGTCTCGACGTCCTGCCGGGACAAATTCGAAAATAGGCCCAGAAGATATACCCACCAGCGTTCGAGCGGTTCGTCCAGGAAGCTGAGCCTGTACCAGGAAATTACCTCCCTGAGTCTCGTAAAGAGCGCTTCCATTCTGCGATCGAAGACCATTCCGGCTGCGAGCGCCGGCATTACGCCGAATTCCGCCATCCTGCGGAGAGCGGGGACAGGGTCTTCTTCTTCCAGTATAAGTTGGATTTCATGGAAAAAACGATGGCCGCCAAGTTTTTCGAGCAGGCCCATCCGCACGGCGTTTCTAATCAGTGCGGCTGTCTGTTTTCCGATTTTGAAGCCGAACCGCTGCTCGAAGCGGACCGCGCGCAGGATTCGTGTGGGATCTTCAACCAGACTCAGGCTGTGCAGCACCCGAACAATTTTTTCTTTGATATCGCGCTGGCCGCTGAAGAAGTCTATCAGGTGCCCGTATTCATCCGGATTGAGCGAAAGGGCCAGCGTGTTGATCGTAAAATCACGGCGGTAGAGGTCCATCTTGAGAGAGCTGAACTCAACAATGGGCAGTGCGGCCGGATGCTGGTAGTACTCGAATCGGGCGGAAGCGACATCCACCCGTAGTCCGTCCGGGAAGATGAGCATGGCGGTGTTGAATTTTCGGTGAAACCGGCATTTGATCTGGTGTTCTTCAGCAAAGGCTTTGGCGAATTCGATCGCGTCACCCTCTACAACGATGTCGATATCCAGGTTTGGGCGTCGAAGGAGCAAATCCCGAACGAACCCGCCGACTGCGTAGGCATGAAATCCGAGGCTTTCCGCGTGTTTGCCGAATTCCTTGAGCTTTGCGATGATATCCCTCGGAAGCTGTTCGGCTATGAGGGACAGAATGTTTTTGCGCTTGGACCAATGCGTCAGGGCCGATTCGTCATAGAGGGTCTTTGACTCGGAATGATCGCTCAGCATGAAATCGAGCAGGTCGCGTCGCGTTATGACGCCCAGAATTTTGTCGTCCTCGACCACCGGCAAAATTCTTTGATGCCGTTCGACGAGGTGTGTCTGGATTTCCACCAGGGTGGCCATGGGGCCGACCACCGCAACGTCGGTATGCATGAACTCGGCGACGGTTTGATGCTCCAGGCCGTGGAAGAGCGCCTTTTCAAGCACCTGCCGGGTGATGAGTCCGACGAGTGTGCCGTTTTCGAGCACCGGCATTGCATTGATATTGTAGCGAACCATCGTGAGTTCCGCCTCTCCGATTTCCACTTCGGATTCGGTTACGATGGCCGGGCTCGTCATGAGGTTCTCGGCGTTTGGATAAGGGTGGATGTAGCTTCTCAGGAGGTCGAGCAGCCTGGCTTCGGATTGAACGAGGGTCAGCTCCTTGATGCTTGCAGAAGCTGCGGTCGCATGGCCTCCTCCACCGAAGTAGGCGGCTATGGCGCCGACGTTGACCTCGGGAATGCGGCTCCGGGCCACCAGGTAGACCCGGTCGTCCATCCTGGCCAGAGCGAAAACGACATCGAGATTTTCGATATCCCTCAGTTTATGCACGAGCACGGCGAAATCGCCGACATATTTGTCGATCGAAACAGAGGTGATGCAGACCTCGATGCCCTGGATGGTGTAATTCTTGGCCGAAAGAATGAGTTCATTGAGCAGGTTGATTTGCTCGGCGGTCAGTTCCTGCGTGACCATATCGGAAACCACGTTGAGGTCCGCCCCGGAGCGGAGCAGGAACGCCGCAGCTTCGAAGTCCTCGGGGGTCGTGCTGCTGAAGGTGAACGACCCGGTGTCTTCGAAGACCCCGAGGCTCATGACGGTTGCTTCTTCAGGACTTACCTCGATGCCTCGCTCGCGGAGCAGGCCCGTGAGCAGGGTGACCGTGGAACCAACCGGCTTTACCGTTACCTGATTAGCCTTGATATCGTCTTCCGCTTTGGGATGATGGTCGTAGACGTGGACGTCGAGTCCGGGCTTATTCAGAATATCGACGAATTTACCGATCCGGGAAGCCTGCCTGGTATCAACGAGGATGAGGCGCGTAACCTCATCGATATCGATATCCCGGAGCCGTTTGAAGCCGTAGATATAGACCGTCGATTTGACGAAGTATTCCCGCAGGGTCCTTTCCTGCGAGCCGGGGAATACAAGCACGGCATCAGGATAGAGCTTCTTGGCCGCGATCATCGAACCCATCGCGTCGAAATCGGCGTTCACGTGTGTGGTGATTACTTCCATTGAGAATCCGCTTTGGTTCGGATGTGCGAATCGGAGTTATGGCAGAAGCTCGCGATTCGCATTACACCTCGTGTTCAAAATACAAAATGAATTCGCAACGACTCAGCCCCGTGGGTGGAATTTGCCGTGAATCTCTTTGAGCCTTTCCCTTGCAACATGGGTGTAAATTTGAGTCGTAGAAATGTCCGAGTGCCCGAGCATCACCTGAAGAGAGCGAAGGTCAGCACCATTTTCAAGAAGATGCGTTGCGAAAGAATGCCTCAGCATATGAGGGGTAATGTTCCTTATAATGCCGGCTCTTATTGCATGCTGCTTTATAATCTTCCAGATACCCTGTCTGGTCAGCCCTTCTCCGCGGGAATTGACGAATACCTCGGCGGCGAATCCTTTCTTCTTCAATAATTTAATGCGGCCTTCCTGCAGAAATACCCTCAAGGCCTCAGCGGCAATTTCTCCCATGGGTACGAGCCGCTCCTTCTCGCCCTTGCCCCTGACGCTAAGATAGCCGGGATCGAGGAAAACGCGACTGACCTGTAGTTCCGCCAGTTCGGTGACACGAAGGCCGCATGCATATAAAATCTCGAACATGGCACGGTCCCGCTGGCCTGCCGGCCTGGAGGAGTCGGGCACCCCCAGTAGGGCTTCTATCTCCGCCGAACTCAGCACCTTCGGAAGCTGCGCATTGAGTTTAGGAAAGTGAACGAGAGCGGCCGGATTTATCTCGATTCGTCCGGTTTTCTCCAGGAATTTGAAAAATGTCCTGAATGCAGCCAGCATGCGTGCACGCGAGCGCGGCGAATAATGGTGTCCCGCTTCTTGAATATACCCACTGATGTTTTCGCGGGAAACTTGGCTCCATGAGGAAGTCCCCGATTTGTTCAAATATGCCGTAAGGTCCGCCAGATCGCGCGAATATGCCGCAACGGTATTGGAACTCAACCCTCTCTCGACGGAAAGGTGGTTCAGGAAAAGATCGACTTCAATATCCATGGGGGACCTCCGACCGACCCGACATGCCCGAAAAGCTCTCAGAGCGCATGCACCGGGGTGCTTCAACAGGCAATGACAGCAAATACTTGCAACCGCCGCTCAAGTAAAGAAAAAACGGAAAGTCGCTCTTCGGTGCGGAGCAATACCGGGGAAAAGGCTGTCATCCAATATTGGAAGGGCTGCAACTGAGGGCCCCCTTCCCGGTGGGGAAGAGGGCGGAAGGAGCGGAAGTCGTATGGATGTTTATTTGCCGGCAGTTTTGTGGACCCGTGTGGTGTAAGTCTGGAAGTTGTAGTCCACTAAGAGGGAGGTGTGCACGGTCTCTCCCGTGCGCCTGGTGGATACGAGATCGATATGATGGGTCCGGCCGGTCGCGTCCGGGAAGGTGATCCTTGTCCCGTCTGCAAATCCTCCCTCATGGAACCAGACTTCCGGAGGCAGGAGCCATGTCTGTCCGAACCGGTCCTGGAACTTGAAAAACTCGGTCGCATCCCGTGGGAATTGCGTATAGAGGCAAAGCTCTTCGTCGTTAACACGGCGTTTTAGCTGCGCCTCCATTCTCAGGCGCGAGGCATGCATATCTTCGGGTAGAAGTTCCTGGATGCCGGCCTCATCGGCTATTACCTCCTGCCATCTCTTGCCGTCGGTCCTGCCGTTTTCGAGGACTTTTTGAAAGATCCATTCACGCGGATCGTAGAAGGGCAGGGGGCCGTATTTTCCAAGGAGCAGGCGCTTCAGGTCGTCCGACGGCTTTTCGTAGCGGCCGTTCAAAACATTGCTGAGAGCCGTTGTCCAAAGGATCTGGCTCCCGGGCGTGACCATCCAGAAATTGCCGAGTTCTTTCCTGACCTCGATGATTTCGCTGAACACTTCATGCGATCTCTCGATGAGACCGGCTTTTTCGGCCTGCTCGAGCGCGAGGGTCAACGCTCCTCCCGGCAGCTTGTGCCTTTTGACGGTGGGGTCGAAGCCGTGGAAGGGACTTGTATGCTTTTCGTACAGCCGTCTTTCCCTGCGCAGGGTATCGGATGTATCCAGAAGAGGCTGGATTTTGAGGCCCGGGGTTTGGATGCCGTAGTCATGAAGATTCTGAACCACCGTGAGCGCGGGTGCCTGGCTGTAGAAACCGCCGTAGCCGTGGTCGGAGACCTCGACGATTTTGGCTCCTGCTTCGACAGCGGCCATGATTCGGGCAATATCGTTTCCGTCGGTATTGTGGCCGTGATAGGCGATAAGGAGGCTCGGGAACCTGTCGCGGATGGTGCCGACCAGATCGGCGATGCGCGCGGGAGAGCCGAGGGCCGAATGGTTCTTTATGCAGAGGATGATGTCGTCGCCCATGAGAGAGACGATCTCCTCGGCCTTCTGGAGATAGAAGGAATCCGTGTGGCCCGCACCTGTGCTAAAGCAGATGCACGGCATCAGCAGCTTACCTGCCTTCTTGACCGCTTCGGCCGCGACAAGCAGGTTCGGCACATGGTTCAGGAAGTCATAAAATCTCCAGATATCGATGTACTCCGAAAGGAGAGCGATTGTATTCTCGATCACGTTATCGGGATAGGGGCGATATCCAAAGAGGTTCCTGCCGCGGCAGACCCCCTGAAGAAGCGTGTTCGGCATGGCTTTGCGGACGAGCCGAAGTTTTTCGAACGGGCTGATCTGCTTCTTCATAAGATCCAGGTGGACCGTAGCTCCGCCGATGATCTCAAAGCCGAAGAACCCCGCGGCATCCCTGTAAGGCGCGACTTTGAGCGTGGTTTGGGGCATGATGCGGCACTTGAAATCCGATTGCGATACATCACGTTCGTTATTGGTGAGAAAAACCCCCGGAGTATGGTGGAGAAAGTCGAGGATTTCCTTGCTGGACATCTGGGGTGTTACGCGCTCTGCCATCTGAAGCTCCATCACATGGGCAAGTATGTTTGCAGAAACTTCGAATTGACTCCCGTACCTTATCCCCTGGCGTAGGGATTGAAACCGTAGGCGTTGATTTCCGCCACGAGATTTGCCAGCTTGTCCATGGGAGGAACTTCCTCCTGATAGTCAAGCAGCTGGGGATGCTTGTCGATATAGGACGTATCGAAATTCTGGTTGATGAAATCCGGATCGTTTGCGATCTGCTTGTAATAGGGAATGGTTGTCTTGACCCCGGAAATGAGAAAGCTGTCGAGAGACCTGCGCAGACGGTCGACGGCTTCTTTCCAGGTGAAACCGTAAACGGTCAGCTTCGACAGGAGCGAGTCGTAATAGCGCGGGATCTCATATCCCTGGTATACGGCGCCGTCAAGACGAGTTCCGTGACCGCCGGGAGACTGATAGATCTCGATAACGCCGGGGTTGGGCATAAAATTGCTTTTCGGGTCTTCGGCGTTTATTCTCAATTCGATCGCAGTGCCGCGGAAGATGATGTCTTTCTGGGTGATGGAGAGAGGTTCTCCGGCTGCGATGCGGAGCTGTTCCCGAACGATGTCGATCCCGGTAATGACTTCCGATACGGTATGTTCGACCTGGATTCGGGTGTTAACTTCGAGGAAGTAATAATTGTCGTCCTGATCGAGAAGAAACTCGACTGTCCCCGCATTGAGATACTTACTTGCGCGAGCGGCACGAACCGCCGTATCGCAGATTTTCTTCGTCAGGTCTTCGGGCAGAAACGCGGGCGCGATTTCGATCATCTTCTGATGACGTCTCTGGATCGAGCAGTTTCTGGTACCCAGGTGGATCACGTGGCCGCAACTGTCGGCGAGAATTTGCACTTCCACGTGGCGGGGATTGGTCAAGCCTTTTTCGAGGTAGACCTCATCGTTGCCGAACGCCATCTTGGCCTCCGACCGGCCTATGGCGATATATTTGATCAGCTCGTCCATGTTCTGGGCAACGCGAATACCGCGCCCGCCGCCGCCTGCAACTGCCTTCACCATGATGGGAAAACGATGTCTTTCGGCAAAAGCCGTGGCGACTTCCTCTCCCTCAGACCCGGGCTTGAGGACGTCAGTTCCGGGAATGGACGGAATGCCGGCTTCGGACATAATCCGGCGGGCGATGACCTTGCTGCCCATGTCTATGATTACCTGGGGGGGAGGGCCAACGAATAACAGGCCGGCTTCGGTGCATTTCTTGGAAAATGTGGGATTCTCGGCAAGAAAACCGTATCCCGGATGGATG
Organism: Pseudomonadota bacterium; assembly: GCA_023416335.1. Next base: position 46,371 of record JAEZHY010000232.1, read on the forward strand.
GCTTCCGCCCGGGAACTCTGTGCTGCCTGTATGATACGATCGATATCGAGATAATCACGCCGCGGACCGCTGCCAATACAGATTGCCTCGTCAGCCCGCATGATGTGCATCGACGTTTTGTCGGTTTCCTCGTAAACGGCAACCGTCTTGATTCCAAGTTCCTGAGCGGAGCGCATGATGCGGATCGCGATCTCGCCCCTGTTCGCAACAAGCAACTTCTTGAACATTTTTCGGCTCGCTTTCGGAAAGATGGTGCTGCGTTGATCCGTTCCGGACAATAGCTATATAGCTACGAATTTGGGGTTCGTCTATATACCACAGGGGGCCGCAGAACTTCAATGGCCCAGAATGCCGGGACAGCAGGGCAATAAACACCCTGCGTCCGGAAAGAGTGCGTTTGTGCAGTCTATGCAAGAATTCCGACGTTGATAATGCACAAATTTCACAAACTCTACATCTGTGCGCCCAGGCGTCTTCCCGTTCGGCGTGCGTGGTTTCTCTGGTTCAGAATCTCCCGGTTCATGAGGTTGCACTTGAACGGCTTTATGATGGCATTAGCATCCCATTTCGGCCTGTCGGCGTCCTGGAGGAGGTCCTTTATGCTTGACCACCGTGCAGGACTGTAGAATTCGCAAGCATGACCCTCATTAAAAAATTCACAATGTTGCTGGCTAACATACTTCTCATATTTTTTACAATATTTGATTTTCATCTTGCCCTCTTTAATTGCCCGTTTGAATAAGCCCCGCGCAGATTTATCCCTGAGGTCCGGTCAAACACCGGCAATATAATCAGCAATTTATGTGCCGCAATACCGGACTTGAACAGGAAATTGCAGGAAAAATTCAACGCCCGCCGGTAGAAGCAAGGAAATAGATCAGGAAGTGAGAAAAGAGATATCGGGGGAGATAGAGTCGGAAATTATGCGCTCAATTTGAAAGTGAAGACAGGAATCGACGCCTGCAATATACGACATATGCCATATTTGTGAAAGAAAAAAAGTTTCGGGCAGATTTTTGCTGCATTCAGTTGTGCATTTTACTTTACAGCGTGGTTGCAGGAACTTACAGGGGGGGATGAATGCTGATTCCAGTAGTATGTGGGGTGAGCACGCAGGAGCATGCCGACGCACCGGGGAAGTGGAATCATCAGCAGGCAAATATGCGGTTTTCCGAGCCGGCCTGCCGGAATGGTGAAAACAGAAATCGTACAGGGGGTGAAAAGGGTGAACCGCAGAATTTGAGAACAAGGCAGTAATGCCGGTGAATTGATTTTGGGCAACGGGGGAATTTCCTGCCGGAGACGACGGGATTTTTGCACTTGCACTCGCGGAAAAGCACGATTTCGAACCGATTCGATCGCAGGTGCACGAAAATGTGCTTCTGATGAGGGTTGTGGAGGGACGATTTTTTGCTTTACAGTCGGATGCCAAACCGGTTATATAGTCACTTCCCTGCAGGCCAGTAGCTCTAACGGCTAGAGCATCGGACTCCAAATCCGAGGGTTGGGGGTTCGAATCCCTCCTGGCCTGCCAGGTTACAGATTTTCGCCCGTCTTGGTGTCCATATAGGTGTCTACCGCCCCATTTTCTTCCACTTTATCTGGCTTGTTTCGTCTTCGGCGACGAGGTTGTAGCGTTTGAAGACGCTCATGGTTTTGTGCCCCGATACTGCCATGATCCGAAAGTAATCGTTCACGGTGAGCCGCAGGTTGTTGAGAGCGTGCCGCAGCAGCTCGCGAAAACAAAAGTCGGCTATGCCCGCCTGGCGACGCGCGGCATTAAAAGCGGTCTTGATATTGTCAATTGCGTGCCCGTCCTTCAGAAAAACCCTGCTCGTATGGAGACCACGCGGTAGGATCTCGAAGAGTTTTTTTGGGTCGTGGTTTAGAGGGATTGACCGATCGTAGATTCTTGAAACGTTCTCATTGCCGGACGCCTTCAATAAGGGAAGTGTGCCGTAAGGAAGTCACAAGACTGTTGGGTTTTACTGCTGTTCCTACTCATACGCTCCCATATCGACAATTGGGCTGGTTCTGCGGTTCCCATCCAAGTCGGCTGATTTCTAACCTTAAGCGCTGTTTGTGCCTGCATTTATGGAAAGAGAACCCGGTGCCAGGTGAAAATGTCCTTTCCCCGGATCGACGAAACCGCGATCAGAGCTTCGGTGGTATGAGCGAGAATGACGCTATATGTTCTGCGGATTGCCCGAAATATGTTATATTCAAACATAGGAACCGATATCCGACTACTTCAGGAGCGAAGGACAATGGCCGAAAGCAAGTTGACGCCGCAATACCTTCATGACAAAGCTGGGAGGAAGACTTTCGTCGTGCTTCCCGTCGAACAGTACGAGTCTCTACTCGAAGACCTCCAAGACCTTGCGCTCATAGCCGAAAGACGCGATGAGCCGAAGATCGGTTTCGAAGATTTCGAAAACGAACTGAAAGCCGATGGGCTCTTATAAGGTTCTTTTCGCCAAATCCGTCAAGCAGGACGTTCGCGGCATCGATGCAGCCCACCTTAACCGGATCATGGGTGAGGTTCGCGCCCTGGGTGAGGACCCGTTTCCTTCCGGCTGCAAAAGGCTCAAAGGGTCCAAGACGACATACCGCATCCGCAATAGAAAAGACGTTTACCGGTGATCTCGGGAGCTTCGGGTCTTGGAATGTTGTGTCTGCAACGAAGGCTCCAAAACCGGATTGGAGCTCATGAGTTTCCCTTGATAACAGATCCCGAATCACGATAAAAAACCGGTGGGCACCATAAAACCTGTGCCCACCCTACGCTTCCGGACCAATGTTCCTGACCTGAGTACCCATACGACGCAAAAGGAATGCATTCTCTTGAGAAAAAATATGGTGAAAGTCGTACTGGCAATGGCAGTGCTGGTCTCCCTTACCACAGCCTGTGGCAGGATCGGCTCAACCCCAATAGGCGACATACTCAAAAACCCCAGGGATCATGCGGATAAGAAGGTTACCGTTTCCGGCACGGTAACTGAGGTATTCAGTTTTTTCGTTATCAAGTATTTTGTGATTCGGGATGAAACCGGCCAGATCCCGGTGGTATCGGACAAACCTCTTCCCAAACCAGGTTCGACTCTAAAGGTGACTGGAACCGTAAAGGAGGCATTTTCGCTCGGAGATCAGCAGTTACTGGTTCTTGTCGAAGGAAGGGAGAATTAGATCCCCACCGGTCCGGTTAGAGATGCAGTCCTGCCGTCCTGAAGCACCTGCTGCTTCGGCTGAGATTTGTCGGCACACGGGGAGGCTGAGCTGATTTCTCCTCCCATGTGCCACCTTTCTAAAAACTCTCCGGAATAGAGAAAATTACTTATAAGCAATGATGAACAGCCGGCGAAAAGGGAAAAGTATGCGGCCGTCGTTTTGCGGCGGATAACTTCGTATATAGCGCTGGAGCAGGATTTCCTCAAATGAACGCTTTTCCGCTTCGGTTTCCAGTGCGCTGAGAAACGGGCGGAGACCGGTCCCTCTGAACCATTCCAGCATGTCCTGCGGTGTCTCCATGATGTGGTAGTATTCCGTTTCCCATAGCTCCAGACGCGAAGCAAGGGGCTCGAGGAGATTATAGTAGAAGGACGGAGATTCCTTGGTGAGCGCGTTCGCGGCAGATTGCATGAGGTGTTTCCAACGGGGATCGCCGGCGGTTTCAAGGATTTCACGGTGAAGAGGCGAGTTGAAGTGAGCGGGCATCTGAACTGCGAGGGCACCGCCATCCGCCACCTGAAGAAAGAGGTGAGGGAACAGGGCGGCATGCTTCGGGAGCCACTGAAGAGCGGCATTTGAAAAGACAATGTCGAAAGGAATTTCTGCCGTCCACGTCGCTGCATCCGAGAGAATCCATTTTCCTTCCGGGTAAGACCCGGAGGCGGCTGCGATCATTTCCCGCGAGTTGTCGAGACCGGTAATTTGCGCCGCAGGCCAGCGCTGGCGGAGAATGGCGGTGCTGTTCCCGGGGCCGCAGCCCAGATCGATGATCCGCCGCGGTTCGGACAAGGCTATCCGGGCTGCGAGGTCTCGTGCCGGCTGAGTACGTTCGCCGGCAAACCTCAAATACTGGTCTGCATCCCAACTTGGCATAATTATTCCCCCTCTCATGTTTGCCGTTGGTGAGAATTATGCCCCTGGAGAATCTTCAGCGCAACCGTAAGAAATACTTTCTTGAGGCCCATTTCGCAGCAGTGCGCAAATGCATCCGACCCACAATATAAAGGCCGCTATGGAGACTGCGCCGGCCCAGTGGGTGAGTATATGCAGGGGCTTCAATCCGGGAAAATTGTTTGAAACCAGTGTGAAAAAGGTTGCGGCAATGAGACCGACCTGGAGTGCATGGTTCTTTTCCTTAACGGCAACCCTGGCAATGCAGAACGCGGGCAGCAGCATTACGCCGAAATGCGCAGGGCTGGAATTGGGGGAAAACAGCAACATGAGAAGCAGAATTGTGCTGTACTCGAGAACTTCCCTTCGAGGGTTGTCCGGAAGCAGATCTCCTTCGCGTTGGCGGAATGCAAACCAGGATACAAGAAGAAGAACGGCGTAGAGGAGGAATGTCAAATACCTGAGAGCGGGCAGGGAGAGAATGCTTTCGCGGGTCGTGATCTCAACTCCTTCATGAGTCGATTCGACACGGGTGGTGAAAAGGCGATTGACCGCTCCCGATATGGATTGGTTGTTCACAATCGCCGTATGCCACGATCCCGGAACATACTCGCTCTGCGTCATCGGGCGGAGATAGCGCGTAAACCAGAGCGCCGCCCAACTCCCCCCGGATGGAGACGAGTGAACCAGGTCGGGGAGAAAATTCAATCCGACGGCGAATATGACGAGCCAGATTGCGGGAATCCATTTCCCCTTCCATGCGAGGTAAGGTGCAAAGAGCAGCGGAGTGCACTTGAACGCCGCGGCGAAGCCGATCCATGTTGCGGCAAGCATGTTCCGTCCCGATAGAAGGGCGAAACATCCGGCAATTATGAGCGCGGCAATCAGCAAATCGGTCTGGGTATGGGACAGGGCGTTCTGAAGAAATCGGGCCGAGCACAGGCATCCGGCCAGGAAGATTAGGTGCTCCTTCGCTTGTTTTTCGCCCGCGGCACCCTGAAGCGATCCCCCTCCGGAAAGGAACCATGCTCTCTTTACGAAGAAAACCAAGCAAAAAAAGCTGAACGCATACCAGATGAACTGGGACCAGACGACGGGCAGCAGGGTGAATGGGATAGAGAGAACGGTGAAAAAAGGAGGATATAAATACCCACCGGGACCTGCCAGAAAATCGCGCCCCGTCAAAAGATCGCGTGAAGCAGCAACATAAACCTCGGTCCACTCCGTATGCTGCCTTAGAACGGCCGGAAAGGCCTGTGAAATAAAATAGAGCATTGCTGCGGCGCTATACGGATGCTGCAGCAGGACCCCGCGACATTGCAGCCATTTGGCCTTCCAGGAGGCGCAGGTGGAACAGACCGAATTCCCGGTCGGCATAAATTACTCCTGACGATATCATAGGTAAGGGGTACTTTGGGGGACAATACTGAAAGATTCCATTTACCAGATTCCGGAGCGTATTGGAATGGAGGCAGGCAATTTGATGTACTGGTTCGAGCGAGCCGGAAAGAGAAAATTGATTCGGCTCGCTCCTCGTTCCAGGTTACCGATTAGAGACTTGCCAACTGGCTGGTCAGATAACTTTGCGTGGATTTAAGCTGCGCGATCGCCGTGTCCATATTCTGGTATTGGGTTTTGAGGGCTGCCATTTTCGCATCGATATTGGACTGCATGTTTGTCACTTTTTCATTGAGGGCGTCGATATTCGTCTGGAGGCTGCTCTCCTGAAGGGTGACGGTACCATTGACGGAATCTGTAAATGAGTTGAGTACGCTCTCGAAAAGACTCGCTATCCCCCTGTTTACCGTTATGGTCGCCGTAACCGGCACGGTGCTTCCCGTGTACTTAATCCCCAGACCGTTTGCCTTGCTGGTCGTATCGGAAAGGGTCAGGTAATTGCCGGAACCGCCCGCAGCGACACCGTCTATGGTGCCGGCTATGTTCTGGTCCGTGCCGCCAAGCTGACTGATGCTAACCTGATAGGTACCGGATTGGGTTGACCTGCCGCTGTAAACGTATTGAATCTGGCTGTTGTCGGAGTAACCTGAGTCGGAGAGAAGATTAACTACATCATCGAAGTTTGAGGCGAGTTTTTCCTCAAAGGTGTCCGTATCCAGTGAGAGCTTGGCGTCGTCACCAACAGTTATCCCTATGTCGCTGAGGTACTTGATGGAGCCGGTTCCCACCTGGGTCAGAACGGTATTCTGAAGTTCGGATTTGATCTGTTTCAGGGTGTTGTCGCCGAAAAGGGCGCCGCCCGTGGTCTTGGAGTCCTGATTATAGGTCATCTGGGTGTTAACGTAGCTGATGACATCGTTGTATGCATCGAGCATTTTGTTGATTTTGTCTTCTATTGCTTTTGAATCGTAATTTACATCAACTGTCACGGCTGTGCCGGGTTCCTCCCCAAGGAGGTTGAGCGTTACCCCTTCAATAGCGGTTGTAACGGTATTGGAGGAACTGGTCATTGACATGCCGTCTACCGTAAAGGAAGCATCCTCGCCCTGTTGCAAAACCGTCTTGCGGACCGCGCCCGCCGAACTGAATGAACCGAAATCGAGATATCCTGCATTGGGGTCTGTAAGAGTGGTTTTAATATCTACGGAGAGTTTGCTGGTACCGGTAGCGTTGTCGATTACCTGGATTTTCCCATCCGAGGTCAACGAAGCGGTGACATTGCCGAAGAGTGACTCGACTTTATCGAGAATATCTCCAACGGTCATGTCGGAGGTGATTGCGAGGTCGGTTGAAGTTACCGCCGTTCCGTCGTGGGTTGTACCGGAAATGCTAATCTTATCCCCTGAGGAATTCTTAATATAGCCGTAGATATCCGTAATTTTGGTATCGGATGTTATTGCGCTGCTGCCGTCGGTTGTATTTGCGACGCTGGAGGAAACCCCTGTTTGATCTTCCCTCGTCCCCTCGATGACGCCAAGGGCCTGAAGGACATTGTTCTGGTCGGCCCAGTTCGACATACCCTCGATTTTCAGACGATAGGTCGTGTCCGTTGTCCCGTCATCGTTCTTGACGTCTTCCGAAACAATTGACGCGGAGATGCCTTTTGAAACAAGGCTGTCCTTTATCTCGTCCAAAGTGTCTGAAAGGCTTATGTCAACAGAGGTGCCGTTGATCGTGACCGTTCCGGAAAGGCCCTGGTTCTCGATTCCGAGGAGTGTATCGATTCCTGTTGACGTACTCGAAAAGCTGTCGCTCTCAGCCGCACCGGTCACTTTGTTTTTGAGTGTCGTACCGGACCCGTTGAATCCAAGGTTTGCAAGAATATCCGATGTAGAGCCATTCTGGAGTCCTATACCTGCAGCTCCGGTATTTTCGCTGGTCAGCACCAGCCTGTAGGTGGTGGGGGAATCCTGTATAATTGACGCCGATACATGAGACGCATCCGTCCCCGTGTTTGCAGTATTGATCTTTGTTTCGATATCCTTGAGCGTATCGGTTGTTGAAATTTGAACAGATTTACCGTTTACGAGAATAGCACCCGAAAGGTTCAGCGCTGTGGTCTCCGAAGCGAAGGAAGTAGATGCGAGTTTCTCCGCCTGCGCCTTGTTATTTATGACGACCTGGTAACTTCCCTTGCCCGAAGAACTGGATGCGGTCGCGGACAGGAGGGATGAAGCGCTGGTTGTCGATGAAGATGTCAGATTGGTACTGAACAGGTCCAGACCGGAGTTTGTCTTCAAATCGTTTGCCGCGGACTGGAAGGTGCTCAGTTTGCCGCCGAAAATCTGCCACTCGCTCAGCTTGTCTTTTGCCGATGTGATCTGGTCGTTGTATGGGGTAAGGCGCTGCTCCTCAACCTGG
>JAEZHY010000289.1 GCA_023416335.1 Pseudomonadota bacterium
CATGCGAAAGCCTTCTCCTTTTGTAAACTTTGAGCGGTTCACAAGAGGGAGGCTTTCGCATATTCCCGCAAATGTCAAACTCCGTGAGTCTCCCCGGCAGAGCCGGGGGGTTACCCATGCTCACTTATTTGTTTGAACGCTGCTATTACTTCCTGGACAACATGGAAACACTCGAATGTGGTATTGTTGTTTTCGATGAACTGGAAAAAAGTAGAAGCCATATATTAATTGGCCAGATGGATCAATACTTCAACAGATCCCAAAAGGGCAGAGAGCGTTCATACCTACTTATCCCGGAACCATTCTTTGTACACAGCGATTTGACTACCGGCATTCAATTGCCGGATTTTGTTGCGTACATAGTCTCATGGGGGTTCCGGAAGATTTCAGGGATGAACGAGCCAGCCCGAGATGATTTGGAGGATCTCGCCGAGGAAATCAGCAAATTACGGTATAAGACAAAAGTAACAATTAATGGGGGCGAATTTACGGTGTGGAGTTTTGCTCACATTCAGACCTTATGCGAAACTTTGGAGTTGGCAAGGTCCGAATCTGAGCCCGAGGCGCGTGGTCGCATTGCGGCTTGCCCGAGCGGGCCATAAAATACAAAAGGCAATGCAACCCCCAAACCGCAGGGATCGCAAAGCCTCCGCTAGATATATCGGGCAAATCCTTTCAAAAGTCAAGTGTGAAATCAAGAACCGGCAATTAATTGCCAGCTTAGGGCCAATTTAACCATGATTATTGCTTTAAATTGAGCCCACTTTGATCGATGGCGTGTTGTATTGGAGCAAACTGACCGCCTCAATGAAATTGCGAAGGCGGGCGAACTCGCCCATTCCAATTCGAATCAGGAGGAACTTTGCCCTGCCCCCAAATTAGTAGTATAATCTTATCTTTCATAAATTTTGTACCTTTGGGAGGGAGTCTCAGATATGTACTTTCCTGTATACAGGCCGAGAAGATTCAGACGAACCGAAAACCTGCGGCGTATGATTCGTGAGACACGGCTTAGTGTCGATCAGCTTGTTTATCCTCTTTTCGTGGTTCCGGGCAAAGGCGTCAAGAATCCCGTCCAGTCCATGCCGGGTGTTTTCCAGCTCTCGGTCGACAAGTTCATGGAAGAGGTCCGGGAAGTAGTGGACCTGAATATTCCCGGAATCCTGCTCTTCGGCCTTCCCGAGTCGAAGGACGAACGCGGCAGCCAGGCGCATGCGGACAACGGCCCCGTGCAGGAAGCGATTCGCGCGGCCAAGGACAAATATCCCGAACTCTCGGTGATGACGGACGTATGTCTCTGTGAATACACGAGCCACGGACACTGCGGCCTGCTCGACGGTTCTGAGGTGCACAACGATTCCACTCTCGTCGTGCTTGCCGAAGTGGCCCTTTCTCATGCCCGGGCGGGCGCTGATATGGTCGCTCCTTCCGACATGATGGATGGACGCGTTTCCGCCATCCGGGACGCTCTGGACGAAAACGGAATGGACAACGTCGGGATCCTCGCCTACTCCGCCAAGTACTGCTCCGGCTTTTACGGCCCCTTCCGGGACGCGGCGGACTCGGCCCCGCAGTTCGGCGACAGGCGCGCCTACCAGATGGACGTCTGCAATTCCGAAGAAGCCATTCGGGAAGTCGCACTCGATATCGAAGAGGGGGCCGACATGGTTATGGTAAAGCCGGCTCTTGCCTATCTCGATATTATTCGCAGGGTCAAAGAGGAGTTCGACCGGCCGGTCGCCGCCTACAACGTGAGCGGTGAATATTCGATGGTGAAAGCAGCGGCCGCCAATGGATGGATCGATGAAAACCGGATCATGATGGAGATCCTGACCTCCATAACACGGGCAGGCGCCGACATGATTCTTACCTATTTTGCTAAAGACGCCGCAAGGCTCCTTCAGGGCCGGGCATAAGAGTTAGAACGCAAATGACGTCACAGGACAGACCTGAAACAAAGGGACACCCCCACTCCGCGGGAATGGGATCGACTCTCCCGGCAAACCTTCGGCTTGTCGCCTGGGAATTGACTCGCTCCTGCAATCTCGCCTGCATTCATTGCCGGGCGGCAGCTCTCGACCGTCCTTATGAAGGCGAGTTGACCACGGCGGAATGCATGCGGGTAATGGACGAAATAGCTGAAGTGGGGCAGCCCATAATCATCCTCACCGGCGGAGAACCTCTTCTTCGCGACGATGTTTTTGAACTCGCGAAGTACGGGGACTCCAAAAAGTTCCGCATGACCATGGCGACCAACGGCACCCTCCTCACTCCCGAGATCGTGAAGAAGATGATCGATTCGGGGATTCAACGGATCAGCATCAGCCTGGACGGAGCGTCGGCCGAATCGCATGACGCCTTCCGAAAAGTACACGGCGCATTCCGGGGCGCCCTGGACGGCATTGCAATCGCCAGGGAAGCGGGGCTCGATTTTCAGATAAACACGACGGTCACGCATACGAATATAGACGAATTCCCCAGGATCCACGAACTCGTCGTCTCGCTCGGGGCCGTGGCCCATCACATCTTCATGCTCGTCCCGATGGGACGGGGGAAGGACCTGGCTGAAGCATCCATCGGCGCGGAGCAGTACGAGAAGACGCTCCACTGGTTTTACGAGCAGAAGGACAAAGTCCCCCTGCAGCTGAAAGCCACCTGCGCCCCCCATTACTACAGGATCATGCGTCAGAGGGCGCGGGATGAAGGCAGGAAGGTCGATTTCCAGACCTTCGGACTGGACGCCATGACACGGGGATGCTTGGGCGGAACGAGCTTTGCCTTTATCTCCCACGTGGGCCAGGTGCAGCCATGCGGGTATCTCGAAGTCGATTCCGGAAACGTCCGCGAGAAATCGTTCAGGGAGATCTGGGAAAACTCTCCCGTCTTTCGGGATCTCAGGGACCTGAAGAAATACGAGGGCAAGTGCGGAAGCTGTGAGTACATCAGGGTTTGCGGAGGCTGCCGTGCCCGGGCGTACGAAAGCACGGGGGACTACCTGTCCGAAGAGCCGCTTTGTCTCTATAAACCACACTCGATGAGTTCGGGATGCTGACACGGAAGATTGTCAATGCAAGCCGTCAATAGAAAGAATTGTTTCGTCAGCGCCCTGTGGCAGGGCCTTGTCATTTTGGTCCTCGCGGCCGCCGTTTCTCTGGGGGTAAACCAGTTTCGGAAGGACGGACTGCCGCTCGTCGGCGACTGGTCGCCCAAGGCGCAGATGAGCGAAGTGAAGACGGTCGAGGAACCGGTAGTCTCCATCGAAGAGGCTCGCGCACTGTTCCTCACCGGAGGCGCTATATTTCTCGATGCCCGCCCGGCGGACATCTACCGGGAAGGCCATATCCAGGGAGCACTCAATCTGCCGGCTCAGGACATGGAAGAAGCACTGCCGCGGGTAACGGCCGTAATTCCGCCGGACGCTCTCATTATCGTCTATTGCGACGGTGAGAGCTGCACCTTGAGCAAAGAAGTGGCGCTGGAACTTACCGGCAAGGGCTATTCCCACGTCCGGGTGCTGATCAACGGCTGGACCGTTTGGCAGGATGCGAATCTGCCGGTAGAAACGGGGTAGTCCTTTTTCGCCGTTTCCCAAGTTCCGGCTCATATGCGTCAACTTCGCTGGTCATCAGCTCCGGGGGCTGTTGCCCAAATCGAGATGAAGCTTCCTTAGCGGGCATTTCGCGACCAAGCCGCCAAACCCGTCATCCCGGCAGTGCTTTTGAGCCGGGATCCAGCGGAGCCGCCGCTCTGGAGGACGCGGTTTGGACGATTATGAGACTTCGGTTCGGAAGTGCCGCAGCGACGGTAGGGTGGGCACCCCTGTATTTGGGGTGCCCACCACCCGGCCATCCCGATGAACCATGATCCAAGAAGACGGACGGTGGGCACGGTGGAGCTTGTGCACACGCTACGACCGCTCACCGTACAACATTATTGAAGTTTCATAAGAGCGGCGCCGCCCCGTCTTTTGACGGAGTTTTATCGAGAACGAAACTTCAGCACTTGTGCTGCCGAGTCGTTCTGAAAAATGAAGTTTCATACAAGAGTTTTTGTGGTCTTTCACAATTAATCCGCCCTGGAAGCCTGGTTTCCGGTTTTCACCGGAATGACGACGATGGGCTCTGCGAGCCATTTGAGGCTGCCGCGACGATTTGTGCAACACCCCGAACCTTCGGAACCAGCGATTTTCTACTTATCCGTGGTTTTTTCGATCCATGGTTTTTCTTCCGAACACCTTTGAACCATTCCGGAATGAAAAGTATTTCAGTTTTTTCTTTCAGTTGCCGGCAGCGGAGTTCCTTTTCGATAGACGAGCGCCTGGCAGGAGGCAATCAGTTCCCCCTGGCCGCCGCGTGCCTTGATGTCATAGGAGGCGGTCTTTCTGGTCAGGCTTATCTCCTTCGCTTCAGCGGTGAGAATGGTCCCGGGCTGAGGGGGAGCTACATAGGTAACATTCATGTTCAATGCGACGGCAAGTGTTCCATGTGAATTCGATGCCGTTTCGAAAGCCTCGTCGATCAGGGCGAAAAGCGCGCCGCCGTGCGCGGATCCGAACATGTTCTCCATATCCGACGTGAACTTCATGCGGACCAGCGAATAGCCCTCGTCGATATCAATCAGTTCGAAACCGAATTTTTTCGCAAAAGGCTCGTCTTCCATGCGGCTCTGAAATGCCCGCTTGAGTGTCTCGTCCATTCTGTTCCCTAATAGATCAGGTTGAGTATGTACTCTTTTGCCGAGAGGAGGAACCATGCTCCGAAAAAGAGAAGAAAAGTTCCGCACGCCCTGATCAGAATTCTGTACGCCCTATCGTGCAGGAAGGCCCTCCCCCTGCTGATTCCAAACGAAATCATACAGTACCAGGCGAAATCGGCAGCAATGTGTCCGACGAAAAAAACACCTATGGCAACAATCCCGATACCGGATATTTGCATCAGGTATCCCAGCCCGAAAGTTGCCCACCATAAAATCCAGTATGGGTTTGCAAGGCTTGTCAGGATACCTGTGAGCACCGGGTTTTTCCCCGAACCCGAAGAACCCGCGCTTTCGATGCGGAGAGAGAGCCGGCCCGCGCTCCTCACCATATCATAGCCAAAGAAAAGGAGAATGGAGCCTCCCAGTAGAGCCATTCCCGCCATAACAGGCGGTTTTTTCAGATAAACATCCAGTCCCTGCAGAATCGCCGTCACTAGTGCAAGTTCGAGAAGCGAGTGCCCGGTCATCAGAAGCGGTCCTGCTTTGAACCCCCTCGTCGCCGACTCGGAAATCGTAATCGTAAAGAGCGGCCCGGGCATGAGCGCTCCCGAAAGAGCAATCGTGAAAGAAGAAGTGAAAATTGCGGCGAGTTCCAGCATCAGGCCTCTTCAATGAATCGGTTTAGTTTTCTGCAAAACATTCCGAACCTATTCGCGAATGTCGGACGGGTCGTCAATCGGCCGGAGAAGCCACAGCGGGAACCGGTCGCCGGGGGGCGGGGAATTGGTCCTTCCGAACATAGTCACCCCAGGCAAGCAGGTAATTAACACTCCAGGACACTTTGAAAAAGAGAAATCTGCTCATGCCGACAAGATGAATGCACTTCCGGAAAGATGCATCAAAAAATCCTTACCCCTTCCTCATTTCACGTATCATGTATTCAGGAGTTGCGGAAAAATGGACTTGCAAACTTCCTTTTTCCTTGCATAAGTTGCTTTTTTATTTTTATAGTTGATACCTTCGAGAATGGAATATCTGAAAATAGCTTTGCGAAATCTTCAAATTAATAAGGCAACTGCTCAAAAGTCAGACGCGGCTGACTCGGAATTAGAAGAATCAGTCTACTCTGGCCCAGATCTCGCTATATAATTATCTATGAATTTTCTCTGAAAGGGGCTGAAAGGCATGGCTAGAAAGTTGTTGGAAATCGCTGCTTCTATTGTGAAAGCCCAGGCTTCCGTGGGCAAGATCTCTCCTGAAGAAATCGAACAGACTCTCATGAGGACTTTTCTTATACTGCAGCGGATGCAAGATGCGGAACTGCAGGGCGTACTGCTCGATTCGACCGATGAGGCTTTGGTTGCCCAGGAAAAGCAGGAACAGTCGGATCCGAAAGACTCGATTCGAGAGAATAAGATCATATGCCTCGAATGCGGCATTGAGATGAAACAGCTCACGAAGAAGCATCTCGGTTCGCACGGTTTGACTCCGAAGGACTACAAGAAGAAGTGGGGATTCCCCATGAGACAGTCCCTTTCGGCAAAATCCCTGTCACGGGCCAGGAGCAGGGCAGCGAAGAAAAGAGGCCTTCCTGAGAATCTGGTCAAATTCCAGGAGGAAAGAAAGCGCAAGTCGCCGGAAGCACCTGCAACCTCTAAAGGTTAAGCCGGTATTTGCCCTTTGGAGCACCGGGTTACGGAATTGTTTTCCCGGTTTGATCTGAAAGCTGTAAAATTAGGAGTAACAAGGGAATGAGCGTTCTTCGCAACCTCAGCGATGAATGCTTTTCTTTTTCCGGTTGAGGTTGAACGGCATGGCCCGGGTGAATGGAATGCACCATTCTCCATGAGGGCTGATGCCAACGGGGGCTCCGATATGTTTACAGCATCCGAATTGTTCGATCTTGCCATTCAGGTCGAGGTGAACGGCGAGCTTTTCTACAGGTATGCTTTGGAGAAGATGCAGGGACCGGTCAAGGACGTGCTGCTCTGGCTCGCCGAGCAGGAATCCGAACACAGGAGCGTTTTTCTGGATATCAAGGAAAGACTTTGCGGGAAGGAAACATCCGGGCCGGAAATCTCCGGAGCAAGCCGGACGGTACTGCAGGTTGCGATGGGCCGGCATGCATTTTCCCTGGATGAACTGGATCTCGATTCCATCCAGGACAAATGTGAACTTCTGCGGGCAGCCATCTCCTTTGAAGAAGATGCGATCGCCTTTTTCGAATTGATGTCCTCCTTTGTCTCCGACACCGAGGCTATTGCCACTATTGAAAAAATACGCCGTGAAGAGTTAAACCACAAACGCATGCTCTTGGAGAAACTGTCCGAGCAATAGTTCCAGGTCCCCTGTGCGGGAGAGAATATAGCCGAAATCTTAAATCAGGAGCCGATAATATGGATAAGCCAATAGAGAATTTTTGGACCCTTAGGCTGAATAGTCTCAAAGAGGTACTGGAAGGCAACAACTTCGCTGTTTATATTGCTGACAATACGGAAAGCGCAAAGAAGATCGTCCGGGAAGAGATTCTGCCCAAGATCGGTGCCGCCAGTATGTCCTGGGGCGGCTCCATGACTTTCGTCCAGACAGGCCTTTATAGCGAACTCAAAAATTATCCGGGGATGGAAATCATCGACACCTACGAGAAGAGTGTCGCTCCGGCCGATATGGTCGAAAGACGCAGACGCGCTCTCCTTACCGACGTCTTCATCACCGGCTCCAATGCGGTGACCGAAACCGGAAAGCTGGTCAACCTCGATATGACCGGCAACAGAGTCGCGGGAATCACTTTCGGTCCCAGGAATGTGATTATTCTCGTCGGCAGGAACAAAGTCGTTCCCGACATCGAAGATGCGATGCTGAGGATCAAGAATTACGCGGCACCGGCCAACTCGATGCGGCTGGACAAAAAGACCCCCTGCGTAAAGACCTCGACCTGTGAGGAATGCCGCAGCCCCGACCGTATCTGCAATACATGGACGATAACGGAAAAGTCCTTTCCAAAGGGAAGGATAAAGATTGTCCTGATAAACGAGGATCTCGGACTTTAGTATCTTTTCGGATCGTCGCGCGATCAGGGCAAGGTTGCAGTTTTTCGGGTCCCGTCCGCTAAATATGAAAAGCGGGCGGGGTCTTCTCCTGAATCATCCAACCCTGAACCAGAGGCGATCCATGAGAATTACCAAGATTTCCATCCTAGTCGCGGTCCTGGCCCTTTTGGCAGCCTTCCCCACTTTCTGCCCGGCGGCAGATCCAATCAACAATGCAGGAACCACAGCTTTCAAAAAAGGCGATCTGGATACCGCACTGGCCATGTACTCCGTGGCGGTGGACCTGAGACCTGACGATTTTCAGGGCTACGTCAACCGTGGCGTGGTATTCTTGGCAAAAGGGCAATACGACTTTGCCGTACTCGATTTCAGCCAGGCGATTTCGCTGAATCCGGCCTGTTCGGAAGCATTTACCAACCGGGCATCGGCACACATTGCCCAGAACCGCCCCCAACGGGCCTACGACGACGCGAGCAGGGCTATCCTGCTGAACGAGAACAACGCGGAAGCATACTATACCCGGGCTGTTGCCGGGTATCTGTCGAAAACAATGGACAAGGTCTGGCTCGATCTCATGAATTCACAAAGACTTGGGTTCGCACCGGCCACAAGCATGCTGGCCGCTTACAGAAATCTCCCGCAGCAGTGGTAAAGACACCAACTGTAAAGCCGCACTCACTGCAATATGCGGCTTTACAGTTCCCTGCATCTTTTCCATGCTCCCGACAATCGAACAAAGCTCCCGGCATCCTTTCTTTGTTTACAATTGCTCTTCAAACTTAAATCTTTCCAAAAAAACTCCCCCCCTTTTGCAAGGTTCCATCAGCTCTTCCGGGATTACGAATCACCTATGACATTTGAAACCGCTTGCAAAAAACCCGGTTTATGACTAATTAGGCAAACTAATCTGAGTTGAATGTACTATCCGGCTGGGGCTAGACGGACTACACGAAATATTATTGGGTGATAAAAATGAAAGCAGGTTCGGGGAAAAGGGGTATAGCAGCGCGGGCTGTGGAGGGGGAAGAGGCCTGGAAGGACTTTGTCGCAGACGCGGCTGACGAATTCTCCGTCGAATTTGAGGAAGTCGTTCAGCCGTCAAAAAAGGTCAAACCTGCGCACTCCAAACCGGCAAGTATTCAAAGCTCGTGGACGCGCCAGGTGGAAGAGGCTGTTCGAAAATCCTGCCAGTATTTCTGCCGTGTCCAATATCCTGAGGGGTATTGGTGGGCCGAACTCGAATCCAACGTCACGATCACGGCTGAATACGTCATGATTACTCGTCTGCTCGGCATCCCGATTGCCGATAAGGAAAAGAGTATCGTGAAGTATTTTCTGGGGCGCCAGAACGACAATGGTTCCTGGGGCTTGTATTACGGCGATGGGGGAGAGCTCAGCACTACAATTGAAGCATACTTCGTTCTCAAGATGCTGGGGCAGGACCCCGAATCGGCACCCCTCGCAAGGGCACGAGAATTCATTCTTCAACGCGGCGGGATCGAAGCATCCCGGGTTTTCACAAAGATGTGGCTTGCCCTTTTTACCCAGTACGACTGGGACAATGTGCCGTCCATGCCGGTGGAACTCATTCTGCTTCCGTCCCACCTCTATTTCAACATATACGAGTTTTCCAGCTGGGCTCGCGGCACCGCCGTGCCGCTTTCGATTGTTCTCTCCATTCGGCCTAAAATCAGGCTTCCGGAACGGATGTGCATCCCGGAACTCTATGCTCCGGTTCAGGAAAAGAAATTCGCCTCGCGCGTCCACAAGCTGTTCTTCCTTTTCGATCGCGTGGCTAAGAAAGTCGAGGAAAGGCCGATAGAAGGGTTGCGCCGCAAAGCCATCGAAGCGGCGAAGAACTGGATCATCGACCATCAGGAAGACACGGGAGACTGGGGCGGCATTCAGCCTCCGATGGTCTACTCGCTTCTCGCCCTGCACTACCTGGGCTATCCGCTCAACCATGAAGTCATGGCCAAAGGGCTCAAGGCACTCAACGATTTCTGTCTCGAAGACGAATGCGGGATGCGGATGCAGTCGTGTATCTCTCCGGTCTGGGACACCGCCCTTACAGGCTTGGCCATGCTCGAAGCCGGGGTCCCTCCGGAAGACCCGGTCCTCGAAAGATCGGCCCGCTGGATGATGACCCAGCAAATCCTGACCGGCGGAGACTGGCAGGTAAAGAACTGCTGCAGGCCCGGCGGATGGGCTTTCGAGTTCTCCAACTCGCGCTATCCGGACGTAGACGACTCGGCCGTTGTACTCAATGTGCTCAACCATTTCAATCCGGACAGGCTCGACGGCCTGCAATGCACCAAGACGCGAGGATTGGAATGGTGCATGAGCATGCAGAGCACCAACGGCGGGTGGGCGGCCTTTGACAGGGACAACGGGATGGAAATCCTGAACAGGATCCCGTTCGCCGACACGGAGGCAATGGTCGATCCTCCGACGGCCGACGTCACAGGCAGGATGCTCGAAGTCATGGGCGCTTTCGGCTACGACTCCGACCATCCGGTCGCGAAACGCGGCATCAAGTTCCTGAAAGAACTCCAGGAAGAAGACGGAAGCTGGTGGGGCCGCTGGGGCGTCAACTACATATACGGCACATGGTCCGTGCTTCGCGGTCTGGTCTCGATTGGAGAGGATCCCAAATCTCCGTACATCAGAAATGCCATGCACTGGCTGAAAGATCACCAGAACCCGGACGGTGGATGGGGAGAGACCTGCGATTCCTACAAATGCCCGGAATTGCGCGGTCAGGGACCGAGCACCCCGTCCCAGACCGCCTGGGCCCTGATGGGCCTGCTCGCGGGAGGGGAAGAGAAATCACCCGAAGTGAGCAAAGGATTCCAGTATTTGCTGAGGACCCAAAAAGCAGACGGTTCCTGGGATGAAATTCATTTCACCGGCACCGGTTTTCCGAAGCATTTCTATATCCGCTATCACAATTACCGGAACTGCTTCCCACTGATGGCACTCGGGCAGTACCGAAAAACATTGTAACAGCAGCATCCCTTCGCAGCCGGCAGACGCTATTAATCTTGCAGCGTCTGCCGGCTGCATAGCTCGCCTTTTTATCTCGCCTATAGTTCCCTGATACCGCACGCTTCACGATAGAGAACCAGCACCTGAAAAGGAAACGGAGCCTCGTAGGGTGGGCACAAAGCTTTATCGTGCCCACCGCCCGTCCTTCGGAATAGTGTTCGGCATCGCGCATCGGTCTGGAAATGGGCATCCATCGGGATGGCTGGGCGGTGGGCACCCCCAAAAGCGGAGGTGCCCACCCACACGGCTGCCGCACTTCCTCTATGTTGAATTTGCATCCCCCTCCCGCCATTTTCAGGACTAGCCCGGCCCTTTTTCCGAATATCCTGCTGGAAAAACTCGATTCTCCTGAGTATGATACGGCGTTTCCGGTTGAACAATATTCCGTGCACCGTCTGCCGCAGGGACCGGTTTCCAATCCGAAGGGCGGAGACCGTCTCGATACAGCAGGGATCGTCGAAGCATCGGTCCGATCCCAATCCTTTTTTTCAGAAAGATGTGAAGATGAATCAAGACATGCAGCAAATCATAATCAGCGGGCTTGGTGGCCAGGGAGTGCTTTTCGTGACCAGGCTGCTTGCCGACGCCGCCCTGCGAATGGATTACTCCGTACTCATCTCCGAGACGCACGGCATGGCCCAGAGGGGCGGAAACGTCATCAGCCACCTCAAGGTGGCCCGTAAAGAAGCAAAAGAATCGCTAATAAGTCCCCTGATTCGTCCGGGACGCGCGGATATCCTGCTCGCCCTGCATTCGGAAGCCATGAAAGTGCACGGCCACTTCCTCCGCCCGGATGGGGAGGCTTTCAGCGACTGTGGTGAGCCTTCGGAGAAGCTGCATGTAATCGCTGCATCCCGCATTGCAACTGAACTCAACTCTCCGGTCTCGGCCAACCTGGTTCTCCTTGGCTTCGCCGCTACCTCCGGAATACTTTTCTGCGGCCCCGAACAGGTCGAGGAGGTCCTCGCGGGATACGGCGGCAAGCGGTTGGAAATGTCGCTCAAGGCATTCAGGGCCGGGAGCGGGCGGTCGTAGCCGACAATGTTCTGGAGCCTTGTCCCCCATCTTCTGATTGCCGGAATCACGAACGGCAGCATTTACGCTTTTATCGCGCTCGGATTTTGCCTGATTCAAAATGCCACAGGACTGGTAAATTTCGCTCAGGGCGAGTTCGTAATGCTGGGCGCGATGCTCGTGGTATGGCTCCACGGGGGGCTCAATTTCCCAATTTATCTGGCTTTCCCTTTATCGATCCTGCTCACTGCCATGGTTGGAGTCGCATTGGAACGCGGCCCGATCCGGCATTCCCGAAACCGGGACATCCTCACCCTGGTCATGATCACCGTCGGGGCTTCCATCGCGTTTCGGGGAGGGAGCATGATGCTGTGGGGAAAGAGCGCCCATACTCTGCCGTCCCTGGGGGGCGATACCCCGTTTATCATCTTCAATGCAGCCGTTTTGCCGCAATCGCTCTGGATACTCGCTTTCTCCGTGCTGGTGCTCGGTTCCCTTTACTTCTTCTTCCACATGACCCTGCTCGGGAAAGCAATGCGCGCAGTATCCGACAATCAGCTCGGCGCGGCCCTGATCGGCATCTCCGCAAAGAAGCTGGTCGCGCTCGCATTCGCGCTCAGCGGAGCATTGGGAGCACTCGCGGGCATACTGGTGACCCCGATTACGAGCATGAGCTATGATGCCGGCCTGATGCTTGGTCTGAAGGGATTTTCCGCCGGAATTCTCGGCGGCTATGGAAGCGTTCCGGGAGCGGTCGTCGGCGGTTTGCTCCTGGGAATTATCGAATCTCTCGGAGCAGGGCTCATTTCGTCCGCATACAAAGATGCGATTGCATTCCTTCTGCTCCTGGCGATTCTCTTCATAAAACCGGCCGGGCTTTTCGGAAATGTTCATGTAAGGCGGTTATAGCCTGAAGAAGAGCAGGTGGACCTCCGGAGGACCTGACACTTTGGGCCGGTAAGGATACTATCGGAAAGACTGAATGATCGAAATGGAGCAGCACATAGATTTGAGAATATCTCGCCTTGTCTTCCTGCCTTCAAACTGGAAGACAGTGCTGCTCTTTGCCGCATGCATCCTGGTCTTGCCGTTTTTTCTTCGCAACGATTACTTCTACCTTTTCTTCAACATACTTGCCCTGAATGCGATCGTTGTGCTGGGGCTCAATCTGCTGATCGGTTCGACCGGTCAGGTTTCTTTGGGGCATGCAGCCTTCTATGGCCTGGGCGCATATGCTTCGGCAATCTGCAGCACGACGTACCACCTTCCCCTGTCCCTCTCGTTTTGCATTGCCATTGGAATTGTGGCCGCGACGGCGTTCCTCCTCGCGATCCCCACACTGCGCCTGGAAGGTCACTACTTGGTCATGGCCACGCTCGGTTTCAATATCATCGTGAGCATCGTACTGGCACAGTTGGAAAGCGTCACAGGCGGTCCGTCCGGATTTCCGGGTATTCCGAAGCTCAGGATCGGCCCCTGGAAGATCGTAACGGACAGAGACTTTTACTATTTCATCTGGGGATCTTTCCTCGTGCTTTTCGCCCTGACCATGAACCTGACTGGATCGAGGATCGGGCGCGCCCTGATGGCAATCCACGAAAAGGAACTCACGGCTCAGACCCTTGCCATTCCCACCTACCGGTACAAAGTGGGATCTTTCGTCCTTAGCGCCGTTTACGCGGGCTTTGCAGGCTTTTGCTATGCACATTACGTAACCTTCATCAGCCCCAAGACCTTCGATATACTCTACTCGGTCCAGATCGTTACGATGGTCGTCGTCGGCGGGATAGGCAGTCTTTGGGGAGGCCTGGCGGGAACCGCGCTCCTGAGTTCCCTGCCCGAGATTTTGCATCAGCTCGAAGATCTCCAGGTGCTGCTCTATGGCTTGGTCCTCATGGCCGTACTGGTCCTGTGCCCAAAGGGGCTGTTCCCGGCACTCTCTTCGTTGCTTTCACCTCGGATCGGGGCGTTGGCCGCGCATTTCAGACGTGCGTCCGCATTTTCTCCCCGGGCTGCAGACACGGAAGTACCGCATCCGAGAAGCACCCCTTCCTCGCCTTTGCCGAAGACGCATGATATCGAGCATAACAATCCCATCCTGGAAGCTGCCGGAATATCGCTCTCCTTCGGAGGTTTGCAGGCCCTTTGGGAAGTGGGGCTGAAAGTCTCGCCCGGAGAGATCGTGGCCCTGATCGGCCCAAACGGCGCCGGAAAGACGACCGTACTGAACGTGGTCTCCGGCCTGCTGAAAACCCGGAGCGGCTCTCTGATGCTCGAAGGGAAGAACCTCGCCGGACTGTCTCCCCATTCGATCGCGGCGATGGGGATCGGAAGGACGTTCCAGGCGGTCCAGGTTTTTCAGAACCTGACGGTGCTCGACAACCTGTTGCTCGGGTTTCACAAGGTGGGCAGCGCGGGATTTCTCGCCGGGAGCTTCCGCACCTCGTCGGAAAGGAATGAAGAGGAGCGGCTCCAAATGCGGGCACTGAAGCTCCTGGAAAGCTTCGGACTGCGTGAAAAGGCATTTTACCCTGTCCAGCAGCTCAGCCTGATCGAGCAGAAAGTGCTGGAAATCGCCAGGGCCCTCGCCCTCTCACCCCGCGTTCTTCTCCTGGATGAGCCCGCGGGAGGACTCAATCCCCGCGAAAGCGAGTTCCTGATGGTGCACATTTCGTCCCTGCGGAGCAAGGGCATCGGGATGCTACTGGTCGAACACGACATGAATATGGTGATGCGACTGGCGGACAGGATCTACGTGCTGCAGCACGGAAGGCTCCTGGCATCCGGCACCCCCGGCGAAATCAGGAAGGACCCGAAAGTAATCGAAGCCTATCTCGGAACGCGAAAGGCCGCACCGGCCGGGAGCACGGGCCGTGCTCACAGTTAAGGGGATCTCCGCAAGATACGGATCGCTCCAGGTGCTCCGACGCGTGAGTTTTCACCTGGAAGAGGGCGAAATAGTTGCCCTCATTGGTTCGAACGGCGCCGGCAAAAGCACGCTTCTTCGGACCATCAGCGGGCTGCAGAAGGCGTTCGAGGGGGAGATTCTCTTCCGCGGCAATGCAATCGCCGGGAAAAGCCCGGAGCGGATAGTCGCGCTCGGACTCGTACAGGTACCCGAAGCCCGGCAGCTTTTTCCGAACATGACCGTGCTGGAAAACCTCGAATTGGGCGCCTACCTGCGCGGGCGGAAGTCGGTCAGGGAATCCCTCGACGAAGTGCTGCCCCTTTTTCCCATTCTTTCCGAGCGACGCCGCCAGAAAGCGGGCACCCTGTCCGGAGGCGAGCAGCAGATGCTCTCGATCGGACGGGCGCTCATGGCAAAGCCGCAGCTGCTCGTTCTGGACGAGCCGTCCATGGGGCTCGCGCCCCTCATAATGGAAGAGATCTATCGCATAATCGGAGACCTTCACAAAAGCGGAACGACCGTGCTGCTGGTGGAGCAGAATGCAATGGGGGCCCTTGCCATTGCCGAACGGGCCTACGTCCTGGAGACCGGCCGCATTGTACTCTCGGGGAATGCCGAGGAACTGATGGAGCACGACGAAGTCCAGAGGGCTTACCTGGGCAGGGACTACCAGTTTAAGTGGGAGAAATAGGGGGCTGTATGGAAAAACCCGAAACACTCTCGTACGAGCAGATTCGCAGGCTTCAGGCCGAACGGCTCCAGATGACGCTCAACAGGGCCTACCTCCATGTGGACTTCTACCGGAAGCGCATGGACTCGCTCGGGATCCTGCCCGAGGACATCGGCGGCACCGCGGAGTTGAGCCGGTTTCCCTTCACCACGAGACGAGATCTCAGGGACCACTACCCCTACGGCCTTTTTGCGGTACCGCTCAGAAATATCGTGCGCCTGAAGATCTCCGCCCCTCCCCTGCGGGACAGGGAAAAGCCGATCGTAATAGGCTACACCAAACACGATGTCGGAATGTGGCAATCGCTCCTTGTGAGGCTATATGAGCAGCTCGGCGTCACCGAACGGGACATCGTGCAGGTTGCGTTCAATTACAGCCTGTTTCCCGGGGCATTCACATTCAATTATGCTGCTGAGGCCATCGGGGCGACGCTTGCGCCGGCGGCAACCAACTCGGCCCTGATGCAGCTCCAGACGATGCAGGACTTCCGCTCCACGATCCTGGCGACCACGGCTGCATTCGCACTCCACATAGTCGATACCATGGCCGAGCAGAACATCGACCCGGGCAGCCTTCACCTCAGGCTGATCCTCGTGGGACCCGACCCGCTGCCGGAAATAACCCGCGAGAAGCTCGAATCCTCTTTCGGCGTACCTGTTTTCGGCCTTTACGGAGTATCCGAGATGGGAGAACCCGGGATGGCCGGCGAATGCAGGGAAAAATCGGGCCTGCACATCGCGGAGGATCAATTCCTTGCCGAAATCGTCCATCCCGTCACGGGAGAACCAGTCCCGCCGGGAAATGAAGGCGAACTGGTCATCACGACCCTGACCGCAGAGGCCTATCCGCTCATCAGGTACAGGACGGGAGACATCACGGTCCTGCGCGAGTCCCCCTGCGCCTGCGGAAGACCATGGGCGAGGATCGTCCCGATCCTTCGCAGAACGGACAACCGGCTATCGGTTCGGGGAATTCCCGTCTATCCGGAACACGTCGAGCAGCTCCTGCGGGCGGCCGATCCGCTGATCAAGGATTTTCGGCTCGTCATTCACACGGTCCACGGGATCGGGGAACAGATGGAGCTGCTGCTGGTGCGAAAGGAAGGAAACGAATTTCCGGGCGGGAACAGGGCGCAGTACCTGGACCAGCTCCGGGGAAGCATCCGCCGCTCGCTAGGGATGGGAATTCGAGTTCACCTTGTCGAACCTGACCGGCTGCCGGGCGAAGGTTTGATCTACAAGACGGTTTTCAGAAACCTCAGTTCCTCACTCGGACCGCTGCCGGCGGATTGATGAAGATGGAGATGCGATAGAGTTGCCCTGAGCGGCACAGCACGTACCGGATACTATCCGGCCTGCCGGGGCGGGGTTCCCAAGGCGGACCTTGGGAACCAGCAGATAAAAGCGTGACCGGCGAGCCGCGTAGGGTGGGCACTGGCTTTATCGTGCCCACCGTCCGGCCTTCGGATCAGGGCTCATCGGATGGCTGAGCGGTGGGCACCCCAAAAGCGGGGTGCCCACCCTACACG
>JAEZHY010000294.1 GCA_023416335.1 Pseudomonadota bacterium
CATGCGAAAGCCTTCTCCTTTTGTAAACTTTGAGCGGTTCACAAGAGGGAGGCTTTCGCATATTCCCGCAAATGTCAAACTCCGTGAGTCTCCCCGGCAGAGCCGGGGGGTTACCCATGCTCACTTAATAATGCAATTCTCATGGTTGATCTGAATGAAAATCAAGCTAATCCAGTCCCCGAACCCTCCACCCTGCTCCTCCTCGGTGGTGGTCTGGTTGGGCTTGCCCTATACAGGTTAAAGAAAAAGAACGCATAAATTGATTGGGACACTTCCATACAGGGCAGTTCAACCGTCTAAACCTAATTATCCTTAATGTTGATTCCAAAGAGGGCATGGATTCGTGGGTCAAGTTGAAGGTAGGAAACCAAAGACACAGACCAGTTGAACTACGCTCATCGGGTGGAGCTTCTTACAGTACGAGATCCAAAGGTCAAAATGGAAATGGCGCAAAAGATTATTGCGGAATCTCTATCCGTTCGGGGGATACGCCAGGTAATAGCAGGTAAAAAGAAGCAGATCGCTTTACCCCCTTTGCATACTCCCGGCAGAGCTTCCGGTATGAGAAGGACTCCGGGGCGAGATCGATCTTATGCCCAGTGAGCATGCGATCAACAGCGATTTGGGGGAAGCGGTAGTCGGAGCGTTGCAGACTGTCGGCGTAAGTCTCTTTTACGGCGACGAGTTCGCTGTACTCTTCCTGGGTCTCATCATACGTTCTGGCCGGGCTACTTATACGTTCCCGTTCATCCCGTTCCAGACTTTCCCGGAAATGGTTCCTGATCAGTTGCTGTATTTGCGTATCGGACAGTTCCTTCATGTACCCCTTGCGTAGCTGCTCTATAAGCGGCAGTAGAAACGTTGCCAGTTTCAAACCCCGTAAACGGGCAATACCGTAATTACCTGTTTTCAAGGCATAACGGATTTCCCGGAGTCCGACAACCCCGCGCAGGTCTGACGGGATGACAAAACGGAAATGGTAGAATGCGGATGGTCTGAAGAGGTAGTTTGTTGCTTTGTGTGCGCCCATCGTTCGGTCCCCCTTTGTACAAGGTGTTTGTACAAGTGGCCCGAACCTGGGTGATTGAGGAGAATTCCTCAAGCAATATCAATAACTTGGTGGAGGCGGCGGGAGTTGAACCCGCGTCCGAAAGCATTCCGCCTAGGCTTCTACATGCTTATTCCGCAATTTAGTGTTCGCGCCGACAACCTCCTACGGACGGGATTTCGCCGGAACTAGCCCACTGGATCTCGCCGTCGGCACTCGCAGGCATAATGTCGACAGCCATCCCGCTAAGTCGACGCCTCTTATGGTCCCCGCGGGAGCAGGACCTAGAGACGGCAGCCGCGGTTAAGCGGCTACAGCGTACGCGTAATCGTCTGCGTTTGTTTTTTTCCCGTCTGTTTAACGAGCAGGCAGGACCTCGGCATGCAACGTAAGCTTCTTTACCTCCGTCGAACCCGTTTCGCCCCCTTCTAAATGGTTGGATTTGAAAATCCAGAGATTTTCAGAGTTTTTATTGTATATCATCCCCCGAGAAAGTCAACCTGGACCGCTCGGCCCCGGCACGCCGAGAACTTTCGGACGGGAGATTGAACACCGCCCTTCGGTTTCGGGTCAACCGGATTGAGACGCGAGCAGATTCCTCCCCCGGCGACTCGTTATCATGAATTATATCCGATTCGTCCGGGCAGGCAAAGGTTTGAGCCCGAGTCGGCAGGTAATGCCGCCGCGTTATCCGGTCATTGCAGGTGAGGTCGGGGGGCTGCATTGCATCCGACTCACCGTCTATTTTCCCCCTGACTGCCCTGCCCGCCTCAAGGTTCTTGAAATTTCACCGATATTCTTATGTAATGCCCGGCGCCGATCGACAGATCCAACGTTCGCCAAGCCTGGGCACACCGACCAAAAATTCGAGACGGGAAGGAATCCTGAATGGGAATTAAATCGCTGATCAAATCATCGCTGCCGCCCGGCTTTTTCGATGCGGCGCTCGCCCCGTTTGTCTATGGCGGGGGCTACCTGCTGAGATTCCTGCGCAGGTTCGGATTGAACAGGATGCCTCTGTGTCGGTCCATCCTGTTCAGCCTCGGCGTGTTCCCGCTTCTCGAATGGTATTACGACCCGATGTTCAACCCGTCCCACCTCAGAAGATCGCTACGCGAAGACAGAAAGCTCGACGCCATTGACTTCGACGTCGAAGGGCAACTCTCCATGCTGAGCGAATTCGACTTCAGCTCCGAGCTGCTCGCAATCCCCGGGACGGAGTCCGGACAGCACCAGTTCCATTATGCGAACGAATACTTCGGCCCCGGCGATTCCGAATACCTCTACAACATGATCCGGCGCTTCAAACCCCGGAGGATGATCGAAATCGGCAGCGGGTTTTCAACCCTCATGGCAAAACGGGCAATGGATGCAAATCGGAAGGACGATCCCGGCTACTTCTGCGAGTATACGTGCATCGAGCCGTTTGAGTCCGGCTGGCTCGAAGAGGCGGGATTCAGGGTGCTGCGGCAGGAGGCCCAGGATGTGGATATCGAGCTTTTCAAGTCGCTTCGGGAAGGCGATTTCCTCTTCATCGACTCATCGCACATGATCCGGCCGCAGGGAGACGTACTCTATGAATTCCTGGAGATTCTTCCCGCGCTCAACAGCGGTGTGTTCGTTCACGTTCACGACATCTGTACGCCGAAAGACTACCTGGACCGGTGGATCTACGAAGACACACGGTTCTGGAACGAACAGTACCTCCTTGAGGCATTCCTCAGCTTTAACAACAGCTTCAGGGTGACGGGAGCATTGAATTTCCTCAAGCACCACTATCCCAAAGAACTGGGAGCGAAGTGCCCGGTCCTTGTCGAGGAAATGGCCCGCATGGAGCCGACTTCGTTTTGGATGGTGAAAACCCGGTAGGTTCTGAGCGCGCCGAAACCCAGGGGGGTGCGGGGGAATCATTCCCCCGCGCTTTTTGCTTTTTGATCTTTTACATTTCTTTTACGCTGGAAGCGATTTGATCTGCGGGTTGTTTAGCTCCGGTTTCGGCATCGTTTTCCTTTCGGACTTGCTCACCCGGCCGCCGATCATCGAACTCAGCTCCTGAACGAATTCTCTCAACTGGTTGGCCTGTGCGTTCATCTCCTCGGATGCCGAAGCCGATTCTTCCGCATTGCCCGCATTCTGCTGGACTATCCTGTCCATCTCGGCAACGGCTTTGTTTACCTGCTCTATTCCCTGCGATTGCTCGATGGACGCAGCGGTAATCTCTCCAACAAACTCTCCCGATTTTGCCACACTGGCGGCAACCTTATTGAATTCCCTGTCGGTCTTTTCAACGAGTGCAGTGCCTTCCTGGATCTTCTTCACCGTTCCTTCAATAAGATTTGCCGTGTTTTTCGCCGCTTCAGCCGCACGCATTGCGAGGTTTCTTACCTCATCGGCGACGACCGCAAACCCTGCTCCCGCCTCACCCGCACGGGCGGCCTCGACCGCCGCATTCAAGGCCAGCAGATTTGTCTGAAATGCTATTTCATCGATCGTTTTGATTATTTTCGAGGTCTCTTCGCTTGCATTGCTGATATCCGTCATGGACGAGGTAAGTTGGCGCATGGACTTGCTTGCCAGTTCCATGGTTTCTCGAGTGGCATTCATAAGTTTGTCCGCTTCCTCCGCATTTTCTGAATTCTGCCTAGTCATCACGGCAATTTCTTCAAGCGATGAGGAAGTCTCCTCGATGGATGCGGCCTGATTCGATGCTCCCTCGGCAAGCTGTTGCGAAGCCGCCGCAACCTGGCTGGATGCCGCGGCTACCTGTTCGGCGGCTTCGTCCATCTGGTCCGAAACGGTTCTGAGACATTTTGAAATGCCCCGTCCGATAAGAAGCGCAACGATTATGCTGAATAAAACGGCGATCCCGACAACGATTCCGACCAGGCTCTTGGTCGTAAGAGCCGCTTTCAGCATGCCTTCGTCGGTCAGGATGCCTTTTTTCGCTTCTTCACGAGCCTGTTTGAGAAGAGAGCGTGTGTTTCCGAGGGCCGGAACCGTGACTGAGGCATATATCCGGGCAGCTTCCTGCATGCCTTTCAACTGGGCATCGTGCCAGGCGAGGATTTTGTCTATGGCTTCCAGAGTCTTTCCGGTAATGACGGCGGTGTTCTGAGTGAAATATTGCCTGGCCTCGTCAATTTTGCCGGCAGACAGCAGATCTGAGATCTCCCGGGCACTTTCATGCAGCTTCCGGTGCGGCTCTTCCAGCTGTTTCCAGAATTCCGCGAATTGCTGGTCCTTCCCCTTCAACGCGTCAACCTCTTTGGAGTACATCCACTCACCGAGGCTGCATTTGGTGGGATCCATCTGGGCATCGATCGCAGTAACACCGGTATTTACGAACGCGTCTTTCACTTTATTGGTCCAGGCCAGGTGGTCCGTCTTCTTTTCCCGGAGAAAATTTCCAAGGGCCATGTCTGCCTGGTGAAAGTGCTTGCCGATTTCAATGGCCGACTGATGGAGTTTTCGGTGGGGTTCTTCGATTTGCTTGAGAACGGGAGCAAGGGCCGGCAGGTTCTGTTCCGCCTGCTTTCGCTGGTCTCCATAGAGCCAGGCGCCGAAAGCGCATTTATGATCGTCGGTTTCCACTTCGAGCTTTGTTGACGTCCGATCGATGAGAAGTGCCGTGAGCTTGCCTGCCCAGTTCAGGTGGTCCACTTCTTTCTGAGCAAGCAGTCCGTCGAGTTTGTTGCCTTCGATCACTTCACCCGCATTTCGGACAATTCCGTTCACGCCCGTATAGCTCAGGGAACCAACAGCAAAGAGCAGGGTCACAACAGTCCCAAAACCGAAACCGATCTTTTGCCCAATGGACATTCTTCTGCAGTTCATTCGGAAGCTCCCGTGTTTTCAAACCAAGCAAGGAGTTTAAGGCCGGAAAACGGGGGGACCATATATCCTCGCATCGATTGAATTCAGGTCAAATGAGAAAGGTTATAGGTTACGAAACGCTTTGATGCACTAATCGGCATTAAATCCAATCGCATTAGTCAATTCTCACGAATTCTTTCAAATCCGATTTACAATTGGCTCCCGGATTCATTTCACCGGGTCTTTTCCATTTAACGCGTTTGCGCAGCACGTTAAATGCACCTTTGCATTCGACACATCAAACTTAAAAAACTGCAATATCCAATACTTGCAAAGCAAAGGGTGTTTGAGGACTTCGGGGAGTCGGTCAAACAGCCAACCGGAAATGGCTGTTTCGCCAACAAGTGAGTCAATTGCTTCTGTGGATTATCTTATTTTGTATTTCTACACGGTTTGCATACATGAAAGCGAAAAGATCGGCAGGATTTTCATGTCGGCGGTTCTGTAAATCGTTTGGCATCAACCTCTTAGGTTCACTTTAGGCCGAGGAGGACTGAACGGCACTTTCATGAATTTCGTACTTTATCTGTCAAACAATTTGAAGGGCATACGAATCCTTGCGGGCATTCTTCGCGATGGCCGGACGGTGGGCACGATAAAGCTCAACGCTGTTGTCTTAAAAAACTTCGCCCGCTGGTTCTCAAGCTGGAGGGGCTGTTGCAAAAATGGAGACAAACCTTCTTGCCGGGCATTTTGTGACCAAGTTCCCCAACCCGTCATCCCGGCAGTGCTTTTGAGCGGGATCCAGTGTTCTTAAGGGCTTGAATTCACAATTAACCCACCCTGGAAGCCGGGCTCTGCAAGTCATTCGAGGCTGCCGCGATGATTTTGCGGCGTAGGATGGGTGACAACCCATCGTTTTTCGGAACGCCCGGGAGTGATTGGCCGGAGAGGCATAAATCGACGCCTGTACGAGAAAGTCGCCATACGGAAAAAGAAGTCGTATTCGGACAGTCCTTGATTTCCCGGCGGCTGAGAAGGGAACGAGCCTAAAAACGATGGGTTCCCGCTTCGCTCCCACCCATCCTACGGCACTATGCTATTGTTTTTTTCATGATTTTTGTGGATTTCTCAGTCCTTCCACAGCTTACCGGCCGTCACCACAACGCCTGCCTGCATGCACAGGATTATGGCGACGCAGCCGGGCCAGCCCGCCTGTTGCCAGAAGAAGCCGGGAACGACCGAGCCGACTACTCCGCCCAGGTAATAGAGTGCCACATAGAGGCCGGCCGCGGACGAGCGTGCTCCGCCTGCAGCTTTACCTACCTGGCTGGATGCCGCGGACTGGCAGACGAATGCGCCCGATGCTCCGAGAGCGAGGCCGGCAATAACGACGGGAACCGACTGGATCAGGGTCAGCAGCATGCCTGCGGCGGCCATTCCGGCCGCCCCCATCAATGCCCGGCGGTAGCCGATCCGATCGAGGATGTACCCCGCAGCCGGGGTCACCGCAGCACCGATCAGGTAGACCATGAAGATCGAAGCAAGGGCTGCCGGCCCGAGCAAAAAGGGCCTGTCGGCAAGGTAGAAGTTGACGTAGGTAAACGAGCCGACGAGGCAGAACAGGACGTTGAATCCGACCGCATAGGTTGCAAGCAACTGGGGGTTGTGCAGATGCTTGCGCAGGGATTTGAATGAGGCCGCGGCGTTGTTCTGTCTGACGAATTTCGTCGATCGGGGCAGGAGCCACCAGGTGACGAGGGCTCCGGCAACTGTCGCCAGGCCGAGGATTACGAACGCAACCCGCCACCCCCAGTGTGTTGCACTGAGGCCCGCGATGAAGCGGCCGGCAAAACCTCCGATTACCGTCCCGGTTACGTAGGTGGCCATAGTGGAGCCGGTCGATCCGCTAGGAGATTCCTCACTGATGTATGCAATGGCAACGGCAATGATACCCGGGATAAAAAAGCCCTGGAGGAAACGCCATACTATCAGCTGTCCCAGGTTGCCCGCGGTTGCCGAAAGAGCGGTCGGAAGGGCAAGGCCGATCATGGCCGTGACGATCACCCGCTTGCGCCCGACCGTATCGGCCAGCAAACCGACCAGCGGAGCGGCGAGCGCCACGGCAAGGACGGGTGCGCTTACTGTAAGGCTCACCAGCAATTCCGATGCGCCGAAGAGTTCGCGGAACTGCGGCAGAAGTGGCTGCGTTACATAGAGATTAACAAATGTTGCGAAACCCGTGATGAACAGGGCCAGAAGAGCGCCTGCCCTGCTCCGGGAAACACCCTGGGCCGGAACGGCTGTATCGGTGGCGGATTCCTGAGCTTCAGCAAGTTCCAAAGATTGTGTCCTGAGCATAAAACGTCTTTCCTGTTGCCTGGAGGGAGAGTCATGCTCGAGTCGGTCCGGCGTGACTCTCTCATGCATGACTCTCCTCAAGAAAGGTCGGGGAGTTATTTCCCCGCGGCCCGGGGATTCTCCCGTTCCTTCACCCGGTTGGGGAACGAAACCCAGGTGATTTATATACACTCCGGCCGGAGACACTTCGATCCGTGACGCCCCTCTGCACGGTCAGCGCGCCAGGATCATCCAACTGACCAACCCAGTTTCCCCGGCAATCAGAAGTTGGCCATATGTTTAAGGCCGCAGTATTAAGATGTCCAATATATTGTTTATGCATTATTAATATGCTAAAAGTATTAAAAAGAGGATGCGACATTTTCGGGCTCCCGGCCGGCACGGTCAGGAAACCGTGCCTCAACCCAACGGGGCTTTCCACTCAGAGCGAAATTTCATTCTCGCGCTCAAGAGGTTTGGGAGATACCATGGAACTCAGGCACTTACGATATTTTGTCACCGTCGCCGAGGAACTGCATTTCGGACGGGCCGCGGAACGGCTTGCGATAGCCCAGCCGCCTTTAAGCCAGCAGATAAAGGCTTTGGAAGAGGAAATCGGGGTCCCGCTGCTTTCCCGAACCAAACGCAAAGTGGAACTCACGGCGGCCGGGAAGGCCTTCCTGGCCGAAACCCGCAAGATTCTCGTTCACACCGATCAGGCAAAACGGGCCGCCCTGCGCGCTTCCCGGGGAGAGGTCGGCCAGTTGGAAGTCGGATTCGTGAGTTCGGCCGTTTACGGCAAGGTGCCCTCGATTTTTCATCAGATGCGGACGCATTACCCGGACATTGCCTTGGTGCTGCAGGACCTGACAAGCGAGGAGCAGGTCGCGGCCATGAAGGCACATCGGCTCGACGTCGGCCTGGTGCGCCCACCGGTTCCCGATGCGGAATCGCTCGTAATGCAGATCGTCTGGCGGGAACCGCTGGTCATTGCGCTTCCGCGCGGCCACCGCCTCGCACGACTGAGCCAAATCCCCCTCGCGGAACTCGCCGAAGAGCATTTCCTCATGGTACCCCGTCATTTCGGGCCGGGGTTTTATGACCAGGTCATTCGCAGCTGCGCCCAGGCCGGCTTTTCTCCAAAAGTGGTCCAGGAAGCCCGTACCCACCAGACAATCATAAGCCTGATCGCAGGAGGTATAGGCGTATCGATTGTCGCGGCCTCCCTGCAGAACTTCCGACGCACCGGGGTCGTCTACCGGCCGATCAAGCCGCCCATTCCCACAACCGACCTGGCGGTCATGTGGCGCCCGGACGACGATTCGCCCGCGCTTCGCTCCTTCCTGGAAGTCATCTGGCAGGTGGCCGAAGTCAAGAGCCCGCAACAGGGATGGGCCAGGCGTTGACCCCCGGGGAATTTCCCGGTGTTTTTCCGATCCCCGTCTGTCCGGAAAGACGGGAAAAGCCGGTCCAAAACAAAGCCTGCAATTTTTTCAGCTCACTGTTCGCTGGCGAGTGCTCACTGTCCTGTAGCCGAATCGCGCCCCTCGCGCGTCTTAACCACTGGGCCGGCGGGGGGTATTTTGGATACGTCGGGTTTGAGCCTCTTGCCGATATGGGTTATCATATTGCCCTTGCAGTATTAAGATGGAGGGAACTCAGACTAATCAGGCTCTAAAGGCCGCATAATGCATGACCCGCCTGCCCATGGATTGAGGCGGGAGAAGCCGCAGCAAGTGGGAGGGCTTGTTCTGAGGCGGTTTTCAGTTTTCCGGCGACCGGTCTCCTATCGTTCAAAAGAGAAGTGAATGGCCAAGACTAGAAAAATACTAATCTGGGGAGGCACAGGCGCGGGGATTTTCGCAGTCCTGCTTGTCGCGCTAGTGCTGGTCCTTCCCCAGATTTTGAATACCGACGCTATCGAACACACCATAGCCTCTACGCTGGAGACGCGTTACCACGTGCGCACGGAGAGGGTGGAGATCGCAATTCTGCCCTATCCCCGGCTTATCCTGCACGGGGCAAGAATGACAGTTCCCGAGGTGCTCACCGCAAATGCCGAGCAGGTTGCGGTTTCTCCGAAACTCCTTCCCCTGCTCACCGGGAAGATCATGCCGTCTTCTGTCGATATGCTCACGCCAAGGGTTGTCGCGCGACTTCCCGAACAATCCGCGTCT
Organism: Pseudomonadota bacterium; assembly: GCA_023416335.1. The sequence goes on from JAEZHY010000294.1 coordinate 9,379, forward strand.
AATCAATCCGAAGCCGCCGCCCATCATCGTATCGCGAGAATCAGGGACAAGCTCGCGCAGCTTCAGGGCACGATCCTCGCCGCCATGCCGGGCGTGGTGTTCGACATCAACGACGGCAGCCTCGAGATTTACTCCGGGCAGGACCGCGTATTCTGGTTCCAGGAAATCGACCTGAGAAGTTCCGTCCATGCGCACGGGATAGAATTCGAACTCTCGACCGGCAAGTCCGACCTCTGGAATGCCTTCACTTTCAACGGCCGGCTCGATCCGAGCACATGGAAGAGTTCCGGTGAGTTAAACCTGACCGGCGGTACTCCACTCGATGCGATTCGCTACTTCCTGCCTGCGGCCTCGCAGCGTGTAAGCGATGCCCAGGTGGACCTCAAACTGAACATTTCAGCCGACGGTCCCGGAAATATTCGCGCAGACTTCAATGCAACGGTCCCGCAACTGACCCTGGATGACGAGCTGGATAAGACGGTGGTGCAAAACGGCTTGATTGCCGGATTCCTCGTTGCCGACAATGAGGGCGTGGACGTATCGCTCACACAATTCCGTCTGGATTACCCGCGCCTCAGCATTACCGGCAGGTACGTCGAAAAATACGCCGATCAGAGTTTCGGAATAGACCTCGAGGGGCGGGACACTGACGCGACTGCCGTTAGAAGCGCCATTCTCGCCTGGGACAAGGACAGCCAGGTGGTGCGCAAGATTTTCGAGATCATCCGCGCCGGGGAAGTCCCGACCATTACGTTCAGCGCGCACACCAATAAGGCGTCCGAACTCAAGAAGCTGGAAAACTTCACCATCAAGGGCAGGATCGAAAAAGGAACGATCTTCCCTCCCAAAGCGGAGTTGCTGGTCGAGGACGCGCGGGGTGACGTGACGGTCTCGAACGGCATTCTCGAGGCGATGAACCTTTACGGGAAAACAGCGACCGGCACAACGACATTCGACGGGTCGCTCAGAATAGGGCTCAGGGGCGGGGATGCTCCCTTTCACCTGGACCTGCCTCTCGATGCGGATCTTTCGGAACTTCCCGACGTACTGAACCGGGTCGTCGACAGCGAGGCATTCAAACATGAGCTGGCGCTGATAAAAGATGTAAAGGGAAGAGCCCGCGGACGTCTCCTTCTGGGGGAGAACCTCAAAGACGTCAAAGTGAGAGTCGAAACGGGTCAGTTCCAGCTCGACGGCCGATATGACCGCATCGCGGAGCCGCTGGAATTGTCGGGGGCTTCTTTCCTCCTTGAAGGCTCGAAGGTTTCAGGCACCGGGCTGGCCGGAAAAATCGGCAGGTCGAAATTCACGGACCTGACGGCCTCTTATGACTGGAAGGATGGGAAGAATCTCCAGTTCAATACTTCGGTCATGGCGGTGGTCTCCCTGGATCTCCTCAACCCGGTCATCAACTGGCCGGAAAACTGGCAGAAGGCAATGAACGGGAGCCTTCCCAAAGGGGTTCTCGTTTTCGACTCCCTGGATTTCAAGGGCCCGATACCGGATCGCTCCAAGTGGGCCTTTAAAGCAGGCGGGACGATCGAAGAAGTCACTTTCCACAGCAACCGGCTCACCGGCCCCGTGAAGCTCAGCTCCGGCACATTCGATCTGAGCGACGACGACGTGCGTCTGAAGGAAGTCGGTGCAACCCTGGCGGATTCTTCGGTCACAGTCTCGGGAACCCTCAAGGGCTGGTTTGAGAATCTGCGCTCGGCAGACCTCACTTTCGGCGGACAACTCGGTCCGAAAGGCAACAGGGATATCGCCGGGATCGTAGGCCTCCCGAGTGCGCTCAGGGCCATATCCAACCTGGTCGTCAGCAACTCCCACATGGTGTGGAAGAAAGATCAGAGCACGGTTTTCGATGGAGAAATGCAGGTATCGTCCGGTCCGCGCGTTACGATCGGCAAAGTCGAGCGCACCAAGGCTGAGCTTTCAATAGAGGACCTGGCGATCAAAGACCCGGATTCCGATGCCATGATTTCCATCAAGTCCGGCGAGGGCCAGGTTAATGTCAAGTTCTCGGGCACTCTCAGCAACAGGACCGTCGACAAGCTCCTGACCGAAAACAAAATGCTTACCGGACCGATCCAGGGAAAATTCAACGCGCAGCTGTTTCTGGATTCCCCCAAGAAATCCACGGCACAGGGACAGGTCAGGATATCGGGGTTCCAGCTTCCGTTGAACCGCGCCGTTCCAGCCCGGATTGAGAACGCAACACTTGAAGCCAACGGAAACAGAATAGACGTCAGGTCTGCCGTGATAAGCTGGAACGGCAGCAGGCTGAGCCTCGGCGGCAATATCACAATCACTGAAGCCGCTTACAATGTGGATATGAACGCTTTCGCGGACGACCTGAACCTGGAGAGCCTGCTCAAATCCAAAGAGGAGAGCAAAGGAGACGGGACCGACCTGGTCGAAAAAGCCGAGCAGAAGCCCGGCAAGGCCTGGGATACCCCGGTCAGGGGAACCATCCGGGTGCGCAGCGAACGCCTGACCTACGGGAAACTGACCTGGAACCCCGCCAATGCGGATCTGGTACTCAGCCCCGGGCTGATTGACGTCCGGATCAACCAGGCAAACCTGTGCGGGATATCGACGGTCGGGAAAATCGCAATCACGCGGGACGGACTCAAGCTGGCAATCACTCCAAAATCCAGGGACCAGGACCTCGAGCCGGCATTGTCCTGCATTTTCAACAAGCAGCACCTGCTTTCCGGCAAATTCGACATGACAGGAAATCTCACCGCATCCGTAAATGGCGGGAAACTGGTCGACACCCTCGAAGGAGACATAGACTTCACCGCGAAACACGGCCGCATTTACAGGTACGACACGTTCGCCAAGATTGTTTCTATGCTGAGCATAACAGAGATATACCGCGGGGTGCTTCCCGACCTTTTCACCGAAGGCTGTGCTTACGACAAGATCATAGTAAAGGGCAAGATCAAAAACGGGAAACTGACCTTGTCCGAATCCGTTGTGGACGGCCCCTGTGTTAAGATGGTGTTCCGCGGGGATGTGGATTTCGCGAAGAAGAAGATGGACGTGAATGCATTGGTGACCCCGCTGAGGACCGTGGACCGAATTGTCGGGGCCGTGCCGGTTCTCGGGAAGCTCCTTGACGGGGTATTCTTTTCGGTTCCCGTCCGTGTACTCGGAGACATCTCCGACCCCGCAGTCATCCCAATGTCCCCAACCGCTGTCGGCGAAGAATTATTCGGATTCATGAAAAGGACCTTCCGGCTGCCCTTAACGATTCTCCAGCCGCTTGCCGAAGGCCAGGGATCACAGGATCAGGGAAACGAGGACCGGAATCCCACCCCTAATTCCATCATGAGAGATCGTGTGAACGATCATTAGGCAAGACACCCCGCGACGGGGAACTACGGTCGATTTCTCCGCAAGTATACGCAAAATGGAGACCGCGCCGGTTGGACATCTTGTCCGCCACCCCCTATTGAGAGACGGGCCCCAACCGGAAAGGACCGTATGCAAGTCATGTACCTCCGGCAAAGCCGGAGGCTTGTAAAACCGTGGACCGCTCAAAGCGGTTGTAAACCATTGGCCACCTAAAAGGTGGCGACTATTAAAACATGTTCAGTTGGTCCAATCTGCGGTCTT
>JAEZHY010000282.1 GCA_023416335.1 Pseudomonadota bacterium
ACGGCGCAGGCAGGGCACAGGTTGCACGCCCTCACCGCGAATGCAAAGTAGTGGCCGTCGAGAAACGCTGCCCGTTCGATCTGGAGCACGGCCCGGCTCAGTGCCGAGGCGTCGTGTGAATGCACCACCAGGACGCGGGCGTAGCTGTTCACCATTTGACACCGCTCCTCGAAGCCGGTGTTCCTCATGCCGCACCTGATGCTTTCTTCCGAATAGTATTCGCACCCCCACCGACATTTCAGCATCGCCCGGATATCGAGAAAAATTTCCTCCGGTGTGATCAGGACCGCATGCAGCATTCCGAGTTCTTTTGCCAGTTGGACGTACTTTTCGAAATCCATGTTCAATGTTCTCCACAGAATGAGGTCGGAACAGGAGTGGGAGCGTTTTCCCGCGCGCAATTTTCAACAGGGAATCTTCCGGTCCGGGGTATTGTACATTTCCGGGCCATGCTATCTCAAGACAAACGTGACCGAGAATGAACGACACTTTCGTGAATTTCGTTGCGCGCCACCCATCATCCGAAGAAGACTTCTTGACACGGATGGACACGGATAAACAAGAAGCGAAATCCTGGGTTTCAAAATGCAGCACCGGATGGAGTGCGAGGAGAACGAGGAAACTTTCGTGAATTTCGTTCCGCTCCACCCATCATCCGAAGAAGATTTCTTGACACGGATGGACACGGATGGACAGGAAGTGAAATCCAGTTCATCCATCCTGAATTTATCGTATTGTTTTCTTTCGTTATTTTCGTGAATTTCGTGGTTGAGGATTTTGTTTTTGCATTTTGCACTTCCCTGCGGCTGAGAGGGAAAAGAGCCCAAAAGCGATGGGTTCCCGCTTCGCTCCAACCCATCCTACGGCCTTATCGCTTTGTTTTCTTTCGTGAATTTCGTGGTTAAGGGTTTTTGCTTTTGCATTTTGGTTGCGGCTATGCCGCTGCAGGAATTTCGTGGTTAAAGAGTCTTTGTCTTTGCACTTCGATTGCGCAAATCTCAAATAAGTTTAAGCCTTGGCGGTCGTCTGCCGAATCATGGAGAGCCGGGGAGAGGTTTGCCCGAGCGATTCGGTTCCGTGCAACACGGCCCGGCCGGTTCAGCACAAGGAATTCCGGGGCAGGCCGGCTTTTTTCTCCTTTGCAGGGGAGGGGGAATGAACATCAGGTATCGTCAGAGTCTTCAAAGGACCATGATCATCTATTTCTGCCTGATCGGTTTTGCTTCGTGCCTGGTTGGGGTGGAGTTCATAGCCGATACGAACAGCAGGGAGCTTCGGGCGGAACTGTCGAGCAACTTTTCGCAGCTCGCGGGGCAGGAAATTACTCCCGAGCAGGCCTACCATCCAATAGACGTCCTGAGAAACAAGGCCGTCCTAATGGTGTCCATAGTCCTAGCCGTGGTCATAATCGTTCTTTCCATGCTGATCAAGAATATCACCGAGCCCCTGCAGCATATGATCGAGGTTTCCAGGGAGATCATAAAGGGTGATCTCAGCCAGACGGTCGATATCCGGGCGCGCAATGAACTCTCCGAACTGGGAGGCGCGATCAACGAACTGTCGAGCAATCTCCAGGAAGTGCTCCTGCTGTCGAAGGACATCTGCGAAACGGGCGACGGTTTCATTCGGAAGGTGTCGGATGTCTTTGCCGAACAGGGCCTCGATATGGACGGGATAGCCCGGGAAAAGGAATCGCTCGAAGGCAAAATCCGGCTCCTGAAAGAAATCCTTGAGGACTGCCGGACCTTCAGGATAGGAGGGTAAGAGAGTGGATCAGGCGTGGCTCGCTTTTCCCGCGGGAATCTGCATCGCGACGGTGGTCATGTCGGTCGGGTTCGGCGGCGGCATGCTGTGGATGCCCTTCCTGCTTGCGGTCCTGAAGATGGAGCCGCAGACTGCCATATCGACGTCCCTTTTGATACAGACGTTCGGAACCGCTTCGGGCAGCTTCGCCTATGTTCGGCAGAAGAAAGCGGACACGAGGCTCGCGCTGCTCTTCCTGTGCATCGCGGTGCCGGGAATCGCCCTGGGCGCCTGGCTCGCGCACAGGGTTACCCTTTCGCATACCGGTCTGATTATCGGACTGATTGCTCTGACCACCGCCTTCGTTTTTGTCTCTTCGAACCAGAAGTACACGGATGAAGGCCGGGAGCGGGCGGAAATCGGGAAAGCCGTCAGGCATGCTTGGATCGCCGGGATTATGGCCGTGGTGAGCGGAATGCTGACCGTCAACATCGGCGAATGGCTTGTGCCGATCATGCAAAAGAAGATGTCCCTCAAGATGAGCAACGCCGTCGCGACCTGCATAGTGATGACGTTCGGGATATCCCTGATCGGGATTTTTTTTCACCTGCTGATGGGAGGGGGCCCAAGCATGGCGGTGTCCCTATGGGGGGCCCCTGGGGTCCTCATCGGCGGGCAGTTCGGGCCGCGGCTTGTCAGGAGCATAGACGAGCGGATGCTGAAAGAGATCTTCATCTTCATCCTGACCCTTATAGGGATTCACCTCGTCTATAATTCGTACCAGGGATAAAAGGGACGACTAGTCGAGAATCTCCTTCCGCAACTCGAGTTGGGCCAACTCTGTCTCCCGGTAACGATCCAGGCCTGCGTGCAGCGAATCCGCAATGATACCGGCCAGGGACCTTGCCGAGTGTATTCTCGGGATGAAAACGTAGTCGGCGCCTTGCTGATAGAGAGTCCTGGCCATGTCCAGTGTGTTGGCGGTCACTATTACCCGGGCCTGTGGACAGAGTCTTCTCGCGAAGCGAAGCAGCTTCTCATTGGATGTGCCCCGGAGGATGGAATCCGGAATGGTGCAAACTATTGTCTTTGCGCAGTCGATGTGTGCGTGCTTCAGTGTGTCCATGCATGAAATGTCGCCATAGACGCAGCTGACCTCCCGCTCGTTGAGCTTGAGATGAACCATGGGATTGAAATCGACAACCATAATCTTTTCCGCCATCGGTGTTCCATCTCTGTCCTGCATCGATTCCAGGTCATGAAATATCGAACTTGCCTCCCTGAAAAACCCCAGGAAGACGATTTCCTTGGGGCGTTCTTCCTCTCCTGCGGCCGATATCTGCTCATCGATATCTTTCACCCCGAACTTCCTGAGCAATTGGGCAATTCTCCTCTGGATTTCATGGTTGTACTGGATCATGTAGGTCGAGAGCACAGAAGTAATCGTGAAGATGAAAATCAGAATGCCCACCAGTTGGGAGTCGATGTGTTTGAACCTGAATCCGAGCGCTGCTATGACCAGGGAGAATTCACTCATTTGCGAGAGGTTGATGAATGGAATGAGGCTCGTCCTCAGCCCGTTATTCATCGAATAAAGAACGGGGAAAATGGAGAGAAACCTCGATGCCAGGAGAAATATGGATCCCAGGGCTGCGTAGCCGAGGAGCGAGGCTGTGGGAACCGGAATTTGAAGCCCGAGGCCCACGAAGAACAGGGTAACGAAAAAGTCCCTGATATTTATGACCTTTGAAATAACGTCGATGTTGTAGGGAAAGGTTGAAAGGCTCACTCCGGCCATGAGCGCCCCCATTTCCTTCGACAGGCCCATCTCGCCGGCAATGCCGCTCAACAGAAAGCACCATGCGATTGCGGTAACCAGGAGCAACTCGGGAATTTTCGCGATGAAGGAAAATACATGCGAAAGAAGGTACCTGCTCAATATGAGACTCAGCAGGACCAGGCCGGCGCCTTTGAGCACCGAAATCAGAATGACCGAGACCCCGGGGCTCAGCAGATTCGGCTGCAGGGATAAAAAGAGAATGGCCCAAATGTCCTGGAAGACCAGTATCCCGAGAGTGATTCGCCCCGGGAGAGTTGAAAGCTCGAATTTATCATAGAGAATTTTCACCACGATCATCGTACTGCTCAAGGCCGCGGCCACCGCGAGGTAGAGCGCGTCAAACCGGCCTTCCCCGATGCGAAATCCCAGGAGGACAAAGAAGCCGATTCCGAGAGCCACGCAGATGATAAACTGTGAAATACCCGAGATTACCAGAGTCCGTCCTGCCGAAAGGAGCTTTTTGAGATCGATTTCCAGCCCGATGATGAACAGGAGAAGGATGAGGCCGATCTCCGAGATAATCGTGATGCTCTCCTGGTCCTTGATCAGACCAAAACCGATCTTCGGTCCGAGCACAATTCCTGCCGCCAGATAAGCCAGGAGGAGAGGCTGTTTCAATGCCCTGGCAATGAGGGCAAAGCCTGTCGCCGTTATAATGGCGAGTCCAATACTCGATAACAGATCAACCTCATGCATATGCGAATAGCTCCATAAATAAATAACCCAACAAAGCGAGACAACGGTCAGGGTGTTTGATGCTCTCGGGCAATTGCCTGCGCAGGCTTACTCATATTGGCGGGCTGAATGGATTGCCCGTGTTTCCGCGCTCAGCGGATTGCAGGATACGGTTACACCACTGCCGAAGGTCGGCGACCGGCGGCCGGAAGGCGTGGCGGAGGGGCGCGTGCTTCGAGAGAGGAGCCGGCGTTGCCGAAGACCGGGGACCTCGCCAGGCACAGCTCGATCATGCGTGATAAAGAGGGTATTGGTGGATTGTAGCCGGCGGGAATCGGCCAGGAGTGACTGATATGCGGGTTCCCTCCGCATGAGCGGAGAGCTTTGTCGAGAAGAATGCAGGCAACCGGCCGATCTTGAAGAACGAAGCCGTGCTGCCCTTTCATGCCGGGTTTTGGGATGGAGGAATCGGCCGGGCCGAGTGCCGGAGAGGGAAAACAGATCGCCGAAATCAGCAGAAGAATCACCGCTGGACTGAATAGTCCGCTGTTCCCCTCGCCTGGACCGGCATTCCTTGCTGTAAGTTTCACCGAGGCCGTCACAATTCGCTCAATCTACTCCGAACGGGTAAACGATCTGCGCACGGATGCGGGACATGGCCGATGACGGTCTCATAAATTGTCAAAATCAGTCCGGGAGCCGGGCAGACCTTAATGAGTTTAATTTTTGGATGCTAATAATAGGCAAAAGCAAAGAATTCGTCCAATGGAAATGCCGGAGGGACAGCTCGGGTCGAAACATTGTCGCGGCGGGAAATGTAACGGATAGGGGGTGTCTTTCAGGGCCGGTCCCCACGGTCCGGCTCATTGGCGTCAACTTGGCAGCGGACTCCTTCTATTTAACCCATTCAGGGTAAATATGATGGGGGAGCCGCCTCCCTCCCGGGGTGGCGCGCCGCTGACCCCGGGCTGAAATTATTTAGTGCTTTCAGCGCAAAAGACGACTCGATCGCTTAAGTTGGAGCATATGAGGTCCGGCTTGGGAATCCCATCGGGAGTGCCGGCTTCCTCAAAAGCGATGGGTTCAGCTTCGCTCCACTCATCCTGCGTTGACCATGTAAGCCTATGAAATAAAATAACAAAGTTGTTGACAAGCTCGGCGGATCTCCCAAAACCTGCTCACTGCTCACTGCTCACTTGTCGCCTAACGACAAAAGCGGAAAGCAGGGTCAAAATCGTTACCGTACCCAGTATCAATACCATGCGGATCCAGGGCAGCCCCGCCGACATCCTCCATGCGGTGAGCCCGATTATTGTGTTTATCCACTCGGCGGCGGCGAGAACGTAGAAAAGTTGTACGGCTCTCACCGCCCACTTTGCCCCCGTGAAAAGAAGAGGAATGCTCAGGAGGGAGGCAATCAGAAATATCGATTCACGATCCCTGAAGAAGTGGGCAGCGGCGGCGAGGCTGCAAAGCACGGGCAAAGCGTATTTCAGGCGGTTCATTTTTCCGTCCTTTCTCATAGGTATTCATTCCCGACATACATCTTTATCGCAGATAAAATAGATCCGATCGGGGCCCTGAATCCTTGACTTGAGTCAAGCGGCTCAGCCTCCCGTAAATTCAGTGAATTTTCCTCTTTTCGAAGTCTCGCGATAAATCCGGGGGTATTGGAAAAGCTAAGCAGATACACGCGCTGAAGAATCAAAATCGTTCAAAGTTATCCCCAGGGGGCGTGCGCGCCGGTTCCCCTCGGTTCCATGGGCGCCTAAGAGGTTGATGTCAAACGATTTACAGAACCGGCAACATGAAAATCTTGTTCAAAAAGCAAGAAAGTGCCTGATAGTAGTACGAAAATCACGAAAAAAAACAATTGGATAAAGGTCGTAGGCAACTTAAGGGCCTACGGCACCGCACCTGCATTGAGAGATGGGGGCTGAAATCATTTGTGATGGTGGAACGTTAAAACAAGTAAACGGTGAGTCGTGTAGGGTGGGTACCCCGCTTTTGGGGTGCCCACCGCCTAGCCATCCCGACGAGACTTGATCCGAGGGGGCGGACGGTGGGCACGATGGTGCTGTGCCCACCATACGGCACTGGAGCCCGGCCCAAAAGCACTCAACACGGGACGGGATTGGGGGCGCCATAAAATGCCTGGGAACCGGGGCCCGTCTTTATTTGGGCAGCAGTCCCTCCTCCGCCATGCTCGAACAGGTGAGAAAACAGGCGGCCGAACTAGAGGCGTCCGAGCAGATCTCATCCGCTCCCGAAGCATAATCCCGGAATTGCCCAGGATTGTGGGACCTCAGAAATCTATCCCCGGTTGCGGCTCGATTCCCTTGCGGTAAGCGTGTGAGATCTCTTTTACCTCGCTGACCGTGTCCGCCATGGCAATTACCTCAGGGACCGCGTCGCGGCCGGTCAGCACGAGATGTAGAAGGGGAGGCTTGCTGCGGATAAGATCCAGCACCTGCTCGATATCGACGAGCTTCAGATGCAGTGCGTTATTGATTTCATCCAGGACTATCAGTCCGTAGTCCCCTGATGTAATCCGTTCCCTTGCTAAGTTGAGCGCCCTTTGCGCGGCGTCCCGATGTTGGGCGTGCGTAAAGGGGTTTCCCTGAATTCCGCAAAAGCCCATCCCCGTCGGGACTATTTCAACGTCGCAATCGATCTTCTTCACCGCTTCCCACTCGCCGGTGAAGATGTCCCCTTTCATGAACTGTATCATGCAGACCTTCATTCCGTGCCCGCAGGCACGCAGGACCATCCCCAGCGCTGAAGAGGTTTTCCCCTTCCCATAGCCGGTAAGGACCACTACAAGACCGACCCTTTTCTCCGGGTCGAGGCGGGTGATCTTCAATTGAGGGTTCAGCCTTGTCAGCTTGCGTTCTTCTTCTCCCATATTCCGGATTTTCCTTTCATGGTTCATGTCAGGGATGCCCCGGCATGCGTATCGGGACAACTTTTTGCGCACGCGGAGGCGGAATCGATGGGTTGTCGCCCGGCCTGCGGGTCTGCGCAGATGTGAGCGATGGGAACGTATTGAATCTAAACACCGGTGCGGGTCCGGGCAACGGAGGGCTGAAGGCGTAGGACCAAAGACGGAATTCTTTTATCGATCTGTTATAATTCTTCGAATTCCGGCTCGTATGCCGAAGACGGATTCTTCAACTTTCCGTCTTCTGTCCTCCGCCCGGAAATGATTATTGTTTTTCTAGGAGAGCGAAAATGGACAAGCCGATAGTTTTATTCGACGGTTGCTGCAACCTTTGCACGAAGTCGGTCCAGTTCATTATCGACAGGGACCCCGGCGGTCACTTCCGTTTTGCTTCCATTCGGTCCGGTGCGGGCAGGGAGCTTTTGGAGAAGTGCTCGATCGATCCGGACAAGGTCGATGCAATAGTATTGGTGGAAAACGGAAAGTGCCTGACCCGGAGTGATGCTGCCTTGGCCGTGGCTGCAAAACTGGGGGGCCTCTGGCCGCTGGTTTCGACTTTGCGGATATTGCCGCGCTTCTTGCGCGACTGGTCCTATAATCTGGTCGCCCGGAACCGCCATCGTCTTCTCGGGGAGAGCGAAACCTGCTCAATGCCTTCGGAAAAGGATGCAGAACGCTTTCTTTACTAATGAATTCCAGAGATTACATTCAAGTGTAGAAGCTTGCCTGTTCTGAGAGGAAGTGGTGATAAATGCGGAAAGATGATTTCCTGATAAATTTGTTCGTCGGCACCGTTCTCATGGTGGCTTCGATCCAGGATCTTTTCTCCAGGAAGCTTTCCCGGAAGGACAAGAGATAATTCCCGGAATATTAGATTTACAGAAGATGGAGATATTAGATGAATTGGGATCAGATAGAAGGAAACTGGAAACAGATTAAGGGCAAACTGCGCGAGAAGTGGGGAAAATTCACTGACGACGACTGGGACCAAATCGAAGGAAAACGTGAGCACCTGATTGGAAAGATTCAGGAGAGATACGGCAAAACACGCGACCAGGCCGAGCAGGAAGTAGACGACTGGAAACAAACTTATCACTGATTCTGCGCGTGCCTTCGTGAGCTGCAGATTGAGCCCCCCACCGGCGGGGGCTTTTTTCCGTCTTTGTACGAAGTTTGGCGGAAACGGCAAAGAAGGTCTGCTGCAAAACCACCCGATCGATTCGATTAAATTTCTATGGAGATAATGCGGTACAGGCGGGTCCCGGAAGGCGTGGGAACGACAACCTCATCTCCCTCGCGATGTCCCATCATGGATTTGCCCACAGGGGACTCCACCGAAAGCTTTCCATCGGATACATCGGACTCCCAGGGGCCTACCATCTCGTACTGATTGATCTCACCGGACTCAAGGTTCTCGATTACGATTACCGTCCCGAATCCCACCTGTTTGAAAAAGAATTTTCTGCCCACGACGATCTCGCAATGGGCCAACTTTTCCTCGATGTCGTTGATCCTCTTCTCCAGCGTAAGGTGACGTTCACGTGCCAGCAGGTACTGCTGATTTTCGATCTTTACGCCGTAGCCACGCGCCTCGTGCAACTCTGCGAGGACTTCCGGGCGGACATCCTTCCGGAGATGTGCAAGCTCTCGAATGAGACGGCGATAGCCCTTTCGCGTTATGGGAAACTTCTGCGTCATTTTGTTATCTGAAAAAACTGTCGGAAATTGCACCGCTTTCCAGTTTTGCCCTGAAAAGGGAGATGCCGATGACGGTCTTGCCGTCCCTGATTTCGCCTTTCATAATCATATCATGCACATGACTCAATTTAAGCACTTCGACCCGGGATATTTCGTCCTTGTCCTCCCGGTCCGAGATTCTCTGCAGTCCGGCCCCTGCAAAGATCCTTATCACCTCACTGGCATATCCGATTGCAGGGTAGTAGCTGAAGATTTCCGCCAGGCGCCCGGGCCTGTAGCCGGTTTCCTCGAATAGTTCGCGGCCGGCGCATACTTCGGCTGTTTCGCCCGGGTCCACTTTCCCGGCAGGGATTTCGAGCGTTTCGCAAGCGATCGCATATCTCCACTGCCTCACCATCAATATGTGTTCCGGGTCGGTGAATGCCACTATTGCAGCAGCTTCGGGATGCTCTATTCGGATCCGCTCGGTGATTTTTCCAGTCTGCAGCCTGACCGAGTCAAGGCTCGCACTGAAGTGCCTGGCCTGCAAAGTCCCCAGTGTTCTGATTTTCTCTTCCATCGATTCCGGTCCTCGCAATGCGAATTTGAATCCATCCTCCCACAGGGAAGAAGTGCAATTATACAGTGAACGGTGAGCGGTGAACAGTGAGCAGAAGAACCGGCGTTCGAGGGGGACCTTTTGCGGCAGTTTGAAGGAAGAAGGGGAGGGTGGGCAGTGAGCGGTGAGCTGAAAAAGCCCACGGAAAATGCCGGGCCTGGGTTCCCAAGGCCTTGGGAACCGGCGATTTCAAAGCCCTCTTATGGCGAGGTTTCGCGACCGCGACATTTTTTCGGCTCCCGGCCGGCACGGTCAGGAAACCGTGCCTCAACTCCAACGGGGCTTTCCGCTCAAAGCAAAACCGTGTGGGCACGAAGCTTTATTGTGCCCACCATCCGTCCTCTCGGATCAGTGCCCGTCAGGATGGCCGGTGCGGTGGGCACCCTAAAAGACGGTGCCCACCCTACACGGCTGCCGCAGCGCATCTATCCCTGCAGAGTGATTAAGAGGACTACTCTTCCCGCGAAATCTTTTCCCAGAGATCGTCGATTTGTCTCATCGTCTGTTCGAGGCTGCCGCCGTTGTCGATAATGTAATGGGCGCGGTCCTTTTTGGAATCGATCGGATACTGCATGGCAAGGGTCCGTTCGGCTTCCGGAAGACTGATTTTGTCCCTTTCGGCCAATCTTCGAACCTGTACTTCGGGAGCGGCGTAGGCAAGCAGGATCAGGTCGAAATCCTTGTCGAAGCCGCCTTCGAACAGGAGGGGTATATCAAAAATGACGATCGTTTGCGGATGCAGCCTTCTGACTTTCTCCCAATCCTCCCACATCGCCCGGAGAATGAAAGGGTGGAGGACCGCATCCAGTTTTTCCCGAAGAGAAGGATCCTCAATGATCCTTTCGCGCAGTTCCCGTCTCCTGAGCCTTCCGTCCGGGTCAAAAAAAGCCGGACCGATCAGATCCTTCAACGCCTTCCATGAAGGCGTTTCCGGTTCGACGACCCGGCGTGCATACTCATCCGCATCCAATACGGTTGCGCCAAGCTCTTTAAGCCTTCTTGCCACGGTTGATTTCCCGGTGGCAATACCGCCCGTGAGTGCAATTTTTCCGTTACGCATCAGAAAACAGCAACCGCATCCGCAAGCTGTTTTCCGGCCTTCACCCGGAGGTGGGCCGGAGGAACTTTAAAAATCTATATCTCCGACCGGCCTGGTGAACGTGTAACGAAACGGCTGTTCCACCAGATACTTGTTGGCGGTATCACAACTGTTGGAAGTTGCCGCCCACGGAGCAGCCACCAAGCTCGATCCCAGTCCGATCGCCGTTGCAGCCAGGCCAAGCGGCCTGAGGATGAAGACGTCGAACATGATCCGTTCGCCCATGTACGGCTTGGTGAAATCCCCGGAAAGGTTGGGATCGGGCGGAAGCCTTTCGTCCTGCGCAAAAGCCGGAACGGTCATTGCCAGCATGGCGACAACGGTGAGAGCTATCAGGAACTTTTTCATGGCCGGTCTCCTTCGGTCGAATTACAATCGATTACAGTTTTGCTGTTCAAAATACAATCTCACCGTGAATTAGCCTTCAATCCGCGGTAGATGAAGAGGTTGCCTTACTCAAGAGCATAGATCATGCCATTGGGTAAGTTAATGCCGCCGGGTGGAAGGCGCATGCCGGGATTAAACAGAAATATCGGCTCAAACCTCATTCTTGTCAAAAGATTTATTCGGGCAAAAGATGGCAAGTGATTACTCCTTTTTTACGATATCGCACCGGAGGCCGGACTTGATTCATAAGCTCGCTCCGGCCAACGCTTTCGGATGATTACCTTCTTTATTGGATAAAGGCAGCCTGCTGCCGGCCATTACGTATTCCGTAGATCCAATGCACTTTCGAGTGGAAACAAAGTCTGAACAATGGCATTAGTCTGTCGAAAAGCGACAAGATTTCATATGTCTGTTGAGGAGAGTCTATGCCTGCGGAAATTGTGGATCTGAATGAAAAAAGGCTTGAAAAGCTCGGTCCCGGACAGCGCGTGCGCGAGTTGATGCGCATCCCCGCGAAGAGACGGCTCGAATTGATCCTGGAGAGTACGGACGCGGAGCGCACCATGGCGGCGCTCGATGTAAACGACTTCTTTCATTTTCTCCAGGAAATCGGTCCGGATGATTCTCTCCCGATGCTCGCCCTGGCGAGTGTGGAACAGATAAATCACCTTTTCGACATCGATTGGTGGCGAAAGGATTCGCTCGAGCCCGCAAAAGCCCTGACCTGGCTTGACCGGCTGAACAGGGCAAGCGAGCGCAAACTCGTCGAATGGCTCTACAACGCCGATTTCGATTTGCTCGTTGCGCTTTTCAAACAATGGATCTCCGTGGACGTCGTACCCGAAGACATCGACCTGGTCGAAGCCCGGGACCTGCTTCCGCCGAAGACCCTGGACGATCATTTCTTCTGGGAATCCCGATATCCTCAGTATGAAGATTTGATCAACGGGCTGCTCTCGATAATGTTCGAGATCAATTACGGTTTCTTCAAGGAACTCATGAACAGCATTCTCTACGCAGTGACGGTCGAGTCGGAGGAGCAGGCGTATCATTTCCACAGGGCCAGGCTATCCGAGCACTCCGTCCCGGAACTCGAGGAGGCACTCGAGATTTACAGGGCAATACGGCCGAACGAGTTTACCTTGAAAAGGCCCATGGAATCCGGCGAGGAAGGGGAGCGCCCGCCCTCTTTCGCCCTGGCCCTCGTGCAGGAAGGCGATCTTCTCGGACGCGTGCTGCGGCAGGTGCAGGATATCGACCTCGCGGATACGCTCCAGTTGGAACTGGCATCCCTTGCCAACAAGGTCGTCGTCGCCGATCAGGTTGCCCCCGACAATGCGGAAGCCCTCAGGGGGGCAGTTGAAAAAGCGCTCGCCTATGTGAACCTCGGGCTGGAGATCAAGTCCGGAGGGGAGGTCGAGAAAGCGGCGGAAATCATTCGAAATACTTTTCTGGAGCATCTTTTCCGGCTTGCTCAGGCGGAAGTTGCCCGGGTAAGAGGGCGATTGCAGAAAGCCGTCAGGAGCGGATGGCCGGCCCAGTCTTCGTCCGGCATCAAAATCCTGGACGGGGAATGGTTCGACGCGGCGGAGGAGCTTCTTCGGAAGACTCCGAGACTTCTTAAACTGCCGGTGCATGAACCGACACAGGGAGCCATTCCGCAATTCGACCTTTTCAAGACGCCCCAGGATATCGGCCGGGGCAACTACATTGTCGATGTCATCACCGGCGCGGGAGGAATTTATAAGTCCCTGGCAAAAGACCCGCGCGAACTCGAACCCTTGCTGTGGCCGGAAGCGCAGGTGCAGAGCCTTGAAGACATCACGCTTGGAGTGATGGTCTTTACGGCTGCGGCAAATTTCCTGACAAAGGGGAATTGGTCGGTCGATCCTCTTCCGGCAGGGAACTGGCCGCAGGATTTTGCCAAATTTCAGCCGCAGGAGCTGGACAGGGTCGTCATGGATTGGGTCTATAAGAAAATTTCCGAGCAGGGGGAGAGGAATCTTGCGGAAGCCTATCTGGCGCCGATTCTGCGCGATTACGATTTTGAAATGAAACCGTTTTCGCCCGCAAATCCGCCGGAGGCGCAAATGGTCAAATTCTTTCTGTTCCGGGAATAGGCGGATCGGAAGGCAATTAAGAAAAGCCTTTCGTTCCCGTTGAGTTGAGGCACGGTTTCCTGACCGTGCCGGCCGGGAGCCGAATAAATGAAGGCCGATTAAGAAAAGCCAATTAATAAGGAGAACGGCAGCGGCGGTAGGGTGGGCACCCCGTTTTTGGGGTGCCCACCGTCCGGCAATTCCGATGAGGTTTATTCCAAGGTGGTGGGCGGTGGGCACGATAAAGCCTTGTGCCCACCCTACACGGCTTCCGTTCCCGTTATGTTAAGGCACGGTTTCCTGACCGTGCCGGCGGGAGCCGAATAAATGAAGGCCGATTAAGAAAAGCCAATTAATAAGGAGAACGGCAGCGGCGTAGGGTGGGTACCCTGTATTTCGGGTGCCCACCGTCCGGCAATTCCAGTCAGGTTTATTCCAAGGTGGGTGGTGGGCGGTGGGCACGATAAAGCCTTGTGCCCACCCTACACGG
>JAEZHY010000163.1 GCA_023416335.1 Pseudomonadota bacterium
TCGCCGGGCAACGGCAGACTACCTCCAAAATACTGGTAATCCGACAAGTTTGGCATCTGCGGCAGGGGAGGATCGTTGGTCAGGATGGTATATCGGGCTCCATGATAGACGTTCATTACGCCCCCGACAAATTCGATGATCGCCGCATCGCCCGAGGCATCCTCGAGTGCGTAGTGGTTGGGTGAGGGACTGCCGTATACTAATTCCTGCACCACCTGGGTTTGGGTCATGAGCGTCAAAGCCTCCGACACAGACGCGGCGTTGTCGAGAAGATACTCGCCAAGTCTTAACTGCAGGACCCCCGGCCTGACGACGTCTCGATTCTCTAATTGGGTGCTCCCCAGATGCAGGGCATGAAAGCATAGTCCGGCTGCGTTGATCCCCTCATAAGTCACAGTGGAGGAAGCAAAACCCGTCAGCACGAGGCTGCCGTGCCGCGAAGTCCATCCGGCCGGATTGACGTCAACACCCCCGGTCTTTCTAATTCCCTTCGGAAAGACATAGAAGGTTGGCTGCTCGTCTATATTGAGGTCCATATTTCGTCCCACGAGCATTACCCGGCCGTTAGTATTCCAAAACATGCGAGTACAGGCTTCAGCGTTGCCCAGGGGAACAAACAGAGCCAAAACGATCGCAGCCGCCGTCAGAATGTGTACAGAAGCAAATGTCCTCATTTCTGCCCCCATTACTTGCGCGCGGGTTCTATTCTTCCCGCATTACTTGAGATTATGGTAGGTCCTGGCCTTAATGCTAATGCGTAAACTGCAAATTGGTTCCCAAAAGACATTGCAGAGCAGTTGCTGGAAGATACAGGATCATATTGGCATGACCAACGTTTGCAAGTGGGAGAACACTCTCGACGTTGGATTATTAGTAATATTCGGTTTCGGAAAAACTCAATAGAGTGGCAAGGAAGGCAAAGTCTATTGAACTAAGCTCTGCTAAGGGGTAACATTCGAGCCAACCGCGCGCGGGGGACAGGAGCAATCACACATGCGATCAGAGCAAATAATATTCGATGATCTGGCAAATCTTTGTTCTTTGCCTGGGTATGTTCATGCGATTGCCTATCTCTGTTTTCGCGACAACGTGATTCGCTACTCGGGAGAGATGAAATCTCAGGATATGCAGCCTCTTTTCTCGAAAACCCGTCTCATTCGAACGGAGACATCTACCCTTATCGGGCTGCTCCTTAAGAACGACATAGACTACAACCTCCCCGGTCCCGATGTAATGCAGGAGTACATCACTAGAACTGAAGCCCTCCTTGAAGAAATGCACCAGTCGATGGCGGCGCCGTTTTTGGCAATGCTTACCCTCAATAGAACTGCAGAAGGAAAAGACTTCAATCCGTTTGCGAACGGAGTAGCACTAAGAGAACCAATCTTTTACGGCGGCGAGTCAGCTTACAGTTTTCAGTACCGCGACTTTCCGACTCGAAAGTACGCGAACGATGAGGAGTGGTTAAGGGCTAAAAAAGGTTTCTCGATCCAAGAGGCGCGAGACGTCGCATACGCAGTAGGGCGCTTTCGAGACGAGAAATCAATGAAGACAATAAAAGAAATGAGGACAAAACCTCCTGATCAATCGACATTTCTCCCGGGGTACACCTTTACTGCGGAGGAGATCGCGACCTACGCAGGCCTCGATATAAGCACAGTCAAGAAAGTGTTAATGGCGTTCACAGTACCGGATGGTGAAAAGAACGAACAGTTTCGAGCTATGCATGATTTCAACGTAGCAAATGCGTTTCCTCTAATCCAAGCTGAGGAGAATACATACATCCTATTCCATATCTACAGCTTGGTAGAGGCGCTGTATGAGTCCCCATTTTACTGGATGTGTGCCGATAAAGCGTATGTCAACAAGGCTATGAGACACAGAGGATTATTCACAGAAGAATTTTCATTTGAGCGTCTCGTACACGTTTTTGGTAAAGATAGGGTTTATTCAAATGTTGACATATTGGCGAGCGATGGGAGCAAAATTAGTGAAATTGACGTACTTGTTCTTTTCGGGAACCGAGCGATAGTTCTCCAAGCCAAGTCCAAGCGCCTAACGATTGAGTCTAGAAAGGGGAACGATCTTCAAATCAAAGACGATTTTAAGAAGAGCGTTCAAGAGTCCTGCGACCAAGCCTATAAGTGCGCTAAGTCGCTAGGTGATTCGGATTACACGCTCAAGGATGGCCATTCAACTAAAATAGCCACCCCGATGGGTCTCAAGGATGTATACATCCTGTGCGTTGTTTCCGATCACTACCCGGCCCTGAGCTTCCAGACGCACCAGTTTCTGGATTTCGAGGCGACCAGCGTCTTATCACCCCCATTCGTATTGGATGTCTTCACGCTTGATGCAATGACAGAGATGCTCGATTCGCCATTGCAACTGCTAAGCTATGTGGATCGTAGGACAAAGTATTCCGAAAGGTTGATGGCATCGCATGAATTGATAATTCTTTCGTATCACCTCCAGCGAAACCTTTGGTTAGGCGAAGAATACAGCGGGATGATGTTTGAAGATGACATATCGTCCGATTTAGATTTAGCAATGCTTGTTCGACGTGATGGTATTCCAGGGAAAAGCACCCCGGACGGAATATTGACTAAATTTGCATCCACCACATTGGGGTGCTTGGTAAAAGACATCGAAGCGCGACCCGATTCGAAAACGATTGACCTTGGATACATGCTCCTCACGCTTGGTGAGAAGACAGTTTATGATGTGAGTAATGGCATCGATGAACTTGCCAAGCGGGCACGGATTGATCGAAAACTCCACGATCTGACCATAGACCTTGGACCGGGCGGTACTGGGCTCACCATCCATTGCAGCAGCGAGCCGATTGAAATTGCTGCACCGACTCTAGAGAGGCACTGCCACGCTCGGAAATATACCCAACGTGCTCAAACCTGGTTCGGGGTTTGCCTCCGTCCCACAGATAGATCGTTGAGATTCGGCGTAAACCTTGATTACCAGTGGGAGCGCGATGACGAGATGGATACTCTGACTCAAAACATGGGCAAACCAGGAAGTTTAGTAGATGTGCTCAAAGCGTCACTTGCAAAGCAGCGAAAAATTGGTCGCAACGAACCATGCCCGTGCGACAGTGGCAAGAAATATAAAAAATGTTGCGGACGCTGACGGCCCGCAGAAATCAAGATATCTCTCCTACATTATAATCTCAGCCAACCTCCAGGCATGAATTTCATTTCTTAATTTTCCCTCTGATCGGTCTCACCAGATTTTCCCTACCTGAAACACCTGCATGTTATGACTCGCGCAAAGTGAAGCGTGAAGAGCCCGGACCGGATCCCCCCTCTCCTCATCCTTTTCTTCGCGGCCTTCGCGGCTTCGCGTGACAACAACTTGGAGTTACGAAAATGAATCATCGGGAATTAATCCTCTCAGCGCAAAAGAGATCGAAGTTCGCCTTCCTGGCTCTTCCGGAAGACCTGCAGGACGAAATTATGGACGGGCTCGATTCCGGGGTGCTCGCCATGAGAGAAGCCTCCGAAATGGTCAAGGCACGCGGGAAAAGCCTCAGCCACGTGGGAATTGCCGCCTATTACCGGGCGGTCCGAAGAGAGCGCAGACTCTATGAATCGAGGCGGAACCTGTCGCAGGTCATTTCAAATTTTGCCGGTCTGCCGTCGGAAGAGAGCGTGAGGGGCCTTTTCGGATTGATCATGGCCTTGGCGGCGACCGGGTTGGCCGAGGGCACGGTCCGGATCAGGGACATCGACCTGGCTCGCATCCTGGCACTTTTTCCGGGAGCCGTACAGGCGCGGAAAGAATGTGCCGATGACGAAAAGGTCTCCTCCCTGGGTCCGGAAGCAACGCAAAAGCTGGTCGAAGAGGTCGAAAAGATCCTGGGGGTGAGGCAGTGAGCGGTCCCGATCCAAAAGAGTTCTTCCTACCCTACCAGTTGAGTTGGCTCAAGGACGGATCCCGCCGCAAGATATGGGAAAAGTCGCGGCGCATCGGGGCCACCTACGTGCAGGCCTTCGAGGACGTGCGCGACTGCGTGAAGAACCCGGGCCTTCCCGTCTGGTTTTCCAGCGCGGACGAATCGGCCGCCAGGGAATACATAGGCTATTGCGAGGGGTGGGCAAGGATTTTCAAAAAAGCCGGGAGGCTCCTAAGCCTGGGCGAAGAAGTGCTGGATGAGAAAAACGGGATAAAGGCACTCGTGCTGCGCCTCAAAAACGGGTCCCGGCTGCACGGCTTATCTTCCAACCCCAAGGCATTCCGGAGCAAGGGAGGCAAGACCGTTCTCGACGAGTTCGACTGGCACGCGGACCAGCACCGTATGTACGCCGCTGCAAAACCCTGCATCACCTGGGGCTACGACCTGAGAATCATCTCCACCTATCGGTCTTCGACAGGGCTCTATTCCCAGTTTGTCCGCGACTCGAAAAAAGCGGCATCCGAAGGGGAGAAAGCCCCGGCATT
>JAEZHY010000173.1 GCA_023416335.1 Pseudomonadota bacterium
CTCGACGATTTCACCGCACTTGTGCAATGTAAAGAGCCCGCCGGAATAGTCATCCACCACCAGCGCATGACCCCGTTTGCCTTCGAATTTCTCGAGCATATGCTTTATAATCTCAAGAACGTGCTCAACGCGAAATTTTGCTGTTTCAAGGAGACTCTGACTAATTCAAATGGGAAACAAGCCGGCAATCGTCTACGCTGATGCTGAGGGAAATATTTTTGACTGGCCCGAGTTGGAAATGGCCGGAGCCAGTGCAAACGAATGGAAACGCCCCGGGGCATCCGAACTCATCCCCCTGCCGGAAGGCAGCGAACTCTTTCTTCTCCCCGACCGTTTTCCCGTAGGTTTCAACCCGCGCAAAAAGGACTTCGAGGTCCTTTCTTCGGATCCCTTCAATCCGGGAAAGCCGGTTCGCGCAGTCGCCGCATTTATGGCACCCGCGTACACACAGCTTTACTCAACCGCCTACAAATCGCAATCCGACGCCCCCCTTCTGCCGCTGTTCGCCTATACGGCAGTCGGCTGGCATAAAGGCGGATTCGTCGTGCCGGCGGTCAGGATCGACAGGGATGAACGCCAGGACCTGCGCAATTTCGACCCGAAAAAGATCGAACGCAACGCACGCAGGCGCATGGAGCAGGAGCGCGACAATCGCCTCGTCCAGCACCTCGGGAAATGCGCTCTCACCTACGGCTGCCCCGCGGCGCGCAACCTGTTCATGAACCGTTGGGAAGCCCCACTCCCGACGTCCCCGGTCTGCAATGCACGCTGTATCGGATGCATAAGCCTTCAAAATAAGAAGGACCTCTCCGCAACCCAGGACAGAATCACGTTTGTACCCACGCCGGAGGAAATCTGCGGAGTTGCGGTTCCGCATCTTTTAAAAGCCCCCCGCGCAGTAGTCAGCTTCGGACAGGGCTGTGAGGGAGAACCGCTTCTTCAGGCACCGACTCTGAGGGATGCAATCGTCATGATGCGCAAGGCAACCGACCGCGGAACGATCAATTTGAACACCAACGGAAGCCTTCCCGATGAAGTCGACGGACTCTGCCGCGCCGGCCTTCAGAGTATCCGCGTCAGCATGAACAGCGCGCGCCCCGAATTCTATCAGAAGTACTTTCGCCCGAAAGGATACGCCTTTGAAGATGCGAAGCGCTCCATTGCAACCGTGAAGGCCAACGGAGGATTCGCATCGATCAATTATTTCGTCTTTCCCGGCTTTACCGATCAGGAAAGCGAATGGCAGGCCCTCAGGCAACTTATCTTGGAGACCCGGCTCGATCTCATCCAGATGCGCAACCTGAATATCGACCCGGAGTGGTACGTGTCGCTCATGAAACCGGACATCGCCGAGAAGAAAATCGGAATTCGGGAATTGATCCGACGCCTTCAACACGAATTTCCGAATCTCAGGCTTGGGTACTTCAATCCGCCGCTTGATTGATTATGAGCCGGAGATCCAACCTGACAATGAAAGCAAAAGACAAAAACTCCCAACCACGAAAGTCACGAAATACACGAAAGAAAACGATAGAAGGAGCATAGGCGTCTCAAGGGCCAGGGGCGCCACCCTCCTATTGAGAGACGGAGGGCTGGAATCTTTTGTGGATGGCGTCTCCCTTTTAGTGATGGAATGTAAAACAGCTAGACGGTCAGTCGTGTAGGGTGGGCACAAAGCCTCACCGTGCCCACCGTCCGGCCAATCCGACTGATATGGATGCGGATTAATTGTGAATTAAAGACCTTAAAAACTCTGGTTCCCGGCTCAAAAGCAACTGCCGGGATGACGGGATTGGGGCTCCGTCATAAAATGCCCGGAAACCTGATCCGTCTTCATTTGCGTAACCACCCCGGAACCTTGGGAAGCAGCGAAGAATGAGGGTGCACGAATTGTTGATTCTTGTATTGCGTCTCTCTTAGGAGCGATGGGTTACGCTCCGGGACCGTGTCGTAACCTACCGGAATTGGGCTGTTTTTTCATCAACGACACAACACAGTCTCTCCGCTTCACTCATCCTGACCACGACCTCATCCTATTGTTTTCTTTCGTGTATTTCGTGCCTTTCGTGGTTAAGGGTTTTGTTTTTGAATTTTGGTTGCGGCTCTGCTGCCCCAGGACTTTCGTGGTTGAAGGTTTTGTCTTTTGTCCTTTGCCGCGGCCATATTGCATCGATTTTTCGTGGTTCGAGTCTTCCACGGCACTTGAGCCCGCCACACGGCATGCTTACTTTGTTGCGGATTTTTAACCTGTTGTCGTGTCAGTCAGATAAAACAATCAGCCTAAAAGGAGGGAAAAATGGCTCTCACGTTGCCCGATCTGCCTTACCCGAAGAATGCTCTCGAACCGTACATCAGCGCAAAAACCCTCGAATTCCATCATGACAAGCATCATAAGGCCTACGTGGACAATGGAAACAAACTGTTGGCCGGTACGGAATTCGAAAACCAGGACCCTGCAGCCATCCTCAAGAAGATCGTCGGGGATGCTTCCAAAGTGGGAATGTTCAACAATGTCGGGCAGGCCTGGAATCACTCCTTCTTTTGGACCTGTCTGAAACCGAACGGCGGAGGCCGTCCGACGGGCGAGATCGCGAAGAAGATCGATGCAGACTTCGGCAGCTACGAAAAATTTGCGGAAGAACTGAAAAATGCCGGAGTGACTCAATTCGGCAGCGGATGGGCATGGCTGGTATTGAAAGGCGGCAAGCTCGAAGTCATGAAGACGCTCAACGCCGACACTCCCATTGCACACGGGATCAAGCCCCTGCTTACCATAGACGTCTGGGAGCACGCCTACTACCTGGATTATCAGAACAGGCGGCCCGATTTCATCCAGGCCGTGATCGACCACCTCATTAATTGGGACACCGTCAATTCCTGTCTCAAGTAGGATTCGGAATCAACCTGTTCATCAGTGAAAATTGAAAGAAAAAACGGAAGAGGCGGACAGATTGTCCGCCTCTTCCGTTTTCCCGAGAAATTGCTATCCGACTAATTTGGATACACGTTTCCGGTTTCGAGAATGCACCAGCCGTTCCGTGTCTTTCCGAGGAGAAGATTCACCTGCCAACCCTTTCGGCAATGATCCGTGATCTCTTTCGGGACCCGGACTTCAACTATCCCGGAACTTGCAACTCCGGACAGGATCAATATCCCGGGATGAACCTGGTCGATTATGAAATAGTCATCAAGCTCAGCAGTCCAGTACCTCGGAGCATGGCTCTGCGCGTACTCATAAAGAAGCCTGGCCAGTCGTTCGGCCGCGGGCAATTCTCTTGCCGCCTCGGCAGCCAGCCGCATGCCGCGGTCGGCTGCTTCCTTGTCGATATACCCGAACTCTTCAAGCCACTTCACCAGCTTCTTCGTGACTATTCCGGCCGCCTGGAGCAGAGCTTCCGAAGCCATGACTTTTCTGATCATGAAATAATTCAGAAAATTCCCGAGTGATGACAGTATCTTTTCGGGTCCGAAAATAAGACAGAACTCGAGGTTCTTCTGAAAATAGAGTTTCTCGTAAAGAGCCACTTCGGAAGAAGTGTCCAGGTCATGGTAGCCGTGACCGTTGAGACAGTGCCGCAACAGGTCGACAACTTCCTCGTACCGGTTGAAGGTACGCGTTTTCAGCCTTTTCTGCTGGTCCTTCAGAAAAAGCGTGAGCGCATCCTCAATGTTGGGCCGAGCCACAGTCGGAAAATGTAAAACCTTCCTGCTTTCGTTCGCATTCATTATCATATCCGCTCGTCCCTCACAGTCGCGCCCCACATCCCGGGCAAAACCGAAAATCCCGGGCAACCGGGTGGCTGCATCGAGAACATCTCTCTCTGTCAGCTTCCGCCCCAGTGCCCTGGAAAGTCTGGCCGGGAGAGGAAACGCCCTTGCAATTATTACACACCAGAACAGGTACGCCTTTCTTAACGGGGAATAAAGGAATAAAAAAGAGGCTCACGTATTGGTCTATGCGCTTCAGTCTGGCCTGGGCCGTACCGCAGGCAGGGCAGATCCATGGAGTCTGATCCAGCGTGGTAGTCTTCGGCTGCACCCCACCGATTAAGAAAAACATTCAATCTCCTCACGATCTTCATGTGATTGAACTGCATGATACCACAAATTTCATTGGATGGCTACGAATCCACCGCACGCCGGAATTTTCGTTTTATAACCTCCCCGTCAAGGCCCAATCTCATCCTGCGCCCTTCCCTCGCATGCAAAGACCTACGTTTCACCTGAAATCGCTCATCTTGAACCCCCTGATTACAGGAACGGTATTATACTAGGAATGCTTCCGATCCGCTATATTGACATACCCGATAGGTGCTCTTACTTTCGCGCCAATGATTTGGAAACACAATTGAACATAAAGGAGATCACCATGAACTTCACAAAAGCTATTTCCGCTCTTTTGTTGATATTTGCTCTTGCGTTGGCCACCTCCTCCGGCGCGGCCAACCTCGGAAACGTTTCGACTCCGGACACTTTCAGTTCCCCCCAGGTTAACCTGGCCCCGAACGGTGATCGAACGAGCCACTATCCGCCTTATTATCATCCTGAAGAATAACCGGGCCGAGGTAAACAGTCCGGTTTTAGAAAGGAGATTACAATGAACTTCAATAAGATTCTCTCGACTCTTCTGGTTCTGGCTGTAGTCGTTCTCGCCGCGGCAAACGACAATCCCGATTCGAACACAAGAAGCGGTATCGATCAGTGGGTGAATTCGCCAGCGGCGGGATTCGCTCCGAACGGCGATCGAACGAGCCATTATCCGCCCTACTACCACCCGACCCATTAAAGGCGCCGGTCAGAAGCATAAGAAAAGCCATGCCGAAGGAATTCGGCATGGCTTTTCTTTTTGTTCTTTTGGTGTTCCCGACGCAGAGGGTCTCCAGACGGGGTTCCCCAGTGTTGGCAGCTATGGGAAAATGGTCCTTCTCCGTCATCCCGGCAGTGCTTTTGAGCCGGAATCCAGATTTTTCAAGGTCTTGAATTCACGATCAATCCGCCCGGAAGCCTGGTTTCCGGAGTGAGCTTGTCCTGATCGAAGAGAAGGGCCGGAATGACGACTCCGGGCTTTGCGGAGTCCCCTCGGATCAGGGCACATTTCAATGGCCGGGCGGTAGGCACCCCAAAAACCGGGTACCCACCCTGCGCCGCTGCCGTTCACCTTCCAGGCAACTTGCCATCTCCGGCGCATTTTTCAGTTCACAGTTCACAGCTCACAGCTCACTACACGACCGCCACTGCCTCTTTCAGCGAAGCGACAAGTCCCGACACCTCTGCCGCGGCATTGCCCTTGTCCATGCAGGACTCGATGATCCGTTCGAAAGCGCTTCCGATCACTATTCCGTCTGCCATCCCCGAAAGCTTCTTTGCCTGCTCGGGTGTGGATATCCCGAATCCGATGCAGATCGGGAGGCCTTTGGCGCTCCTTTTCAATTTCTCCGCCACTCCGGCGATTTCTTCCTGGTTCAGGCCTCCGCTCCCGGTTACGCCGGTCATCGAGACCAGGTAAATGAAACCGGAAGCTTTCGCTGCGATCTGCGACATCCGCGATTCGGGAGTAGTCGGCGCGACCAGGCGAATGAAATCGAGACCGTCGCCCCAGGCGCCGGTGAGTTCGTCAGATTCCTCCGGCGGCAGATCGACGACCAGCACACCGTCGGCCCCGGCATCAACCGAGTCGCGATAGAAAGACTTTGCGCCGTAAGCCAGAATCGGATTGTAGTAACTGAAAATGACGATGGGAACAGAGCTGAATTCCCTTACCCGCCGGACCATTTCAATTACGGTTCCCATACTCACGCCCGATGCGATGGCACGTGCCGAAGAGCGCTGAATGACAGGCCCGTCTGCCGTCGGATCCGAAAAAGGAACACCCAGTTCCAGAATATCCAGCCCCGCTCGGCACATCTCTTTTATGATTTCAAGCGACGCATCGACGGTTGGATCGCCCGCCGTGACGAATCCGACCAGTGC
>JAEZHY010000184.1 GCA_023416335.1 Pseudomonadota bacterium
GGCTTAACTCTTAAGAAACTTCAATTAAAGTGACGGTAAGCCGCGTAGAGTGGGGGAGCGGAGCGCGGTGGCACTATCGTGCCCACCGACCGTCCCCTGGAACAAACCTTGTTCAAAATGGCCGGACGGTGGGCACCCAAAAAACCGGGTGCCCACCCTACACGGCTACCGAACTTCCTCTATATTGAAGTTCGTGTCTACTGTTTCACCGTCGAAAGATAAATCGACGGATCGAAAAACTCCTTCGGATCCACCCAGTTCTCGATCGACCCGATTTCGACGAATACCTGCTCCACCTGGCCTATCCACTTTGCCACCGTGCCGTCCTCGTAGAGCTTTATCCAGTCCTTCGTGGATTCGCACTTCTCCGCATCCCAACTGGCCTGGATGTCGGAGAACGGAATGTTGGAATAGGCTTTGGCATTGATGATCTTGAGCGCCTCATCCGTATTGCTCATGAGGAAATCGTTGGCTTTGGTCCATGCCCGGACGACTTTCTTCAGGACATCCTTCTTCTTGGCGTAATAATCGTTTGCGGCAACCCATCCGCCGATGATCGCGGCATTGGGGTAGAATTCTTTGGCGGAACTCAGCATCACGGCGCCGGGAACCTTGTCCCGGATCGTCACGTTGAAGGGCGCCCAGGTGCAGACATAATCAACGGCACCCGAAACAAAGGCCGATACCGCACCGGCCATGTCCATGCTGATGATGCTGATGTCTTTGGTCGAATCCAGGCCGTTCGCCTTCAGGGCGGTGTGGAGGAAGACATGGGCGGTCGTGCCTTTGACCGTCGCTATCTTTGCGCCTTTGAGGTCTTTCAGCGATTTCGCCTTGGCTTCCGGACGGGCAAAAAGCATTGCGGTGTTATATTCGATGTCGTTTATGAGAAAGATCTTTCCCACACCCCGTGACGGGAAGTTGGAAATGACGGCCCCCATTATTGCCAGGTCCACGCTTCCACCGCTGAGGGCCTGCATCAAAGGCACCCCGGAAGTGAATGCCGTCGGCTCGATGTCGAGGCCTTCCTCTTTGAAGTAGCCCTTTTCCATGGCGATCCAGAATTGCCCGTCCACTGCCAGCGTGTGCAGATGTCCGACGCGGACCTTTTCAGCCGCCGTTGCAGGCAGAGCCAGTCCCAGCGCAAGTGCGAATACCAAAAAGGACAACACCAGTTTCGAGCCTTTCATAAGTTCCCCTCCTTTGCATGTAATGGATTTTCTCATCGGCTTAAAGGCTGTCTTCCAAAACGGCAGCATGATTCCCGCAAGATCAGATCGGTATCCAGACTGTACTGGCGGACCCCTTTTCCACTCCCTGCAATATCCTCGAGAAGTATTCGGGCGGCCAGGCTGCCCATTTCGTATCCGGGAACTCTAACCGTGGTGAGAGGAGGATCGCAGTAAGCGGCAAAATCGATATCGTCGAATCCCGCAAGGGATATATCGTTGGGAACATTCAGCCCTCTTGTTTTGAGTGTCTTGAGGGCCCCCATCGCGAGCACGTCGCTCGCGGCAAAAACAGCTGTAGGACGCGGATTTGCGTTGAGCAGGCGCGCCATGGCTTCTTCGCCGTTCACCAGGCTGTAGAAATGCGTTTCCATTACGAGCGAGGGATCGTAGGGGATCGAGTTGCCCTCGAGAGCGGCCCGGTATCCTTCGAGCCGCCGCTGTACACGGGCAACCCTGCTGAAAGGGCCGGCAATGAGCCCGATCCGGGTGTGGCCGAGGCTTATGAGGTATTCCGTGATGGACCTGGCCGCCCTGAAATTATCGAACCCGACATAGTTGACCGGAGGGCTTTCGGGCGCCTCCCAGATCACAACCGACGGGACGTCGCTTCGGGCAATGAGGTCGGCCATGTTCCCGGAGAGCCCTGTCAGGATTATCCCCGCCGTGCGCCTCCGGAGCAGATGATCGAAGAGCATCGACTCCGTCTCGTCATCGTAGTCGGTATTTCCGATTACGACTGAGAAACCCTGCTCAATGGCATATTCCTGGATTCCCGCAATCGACTTGGCAAAGATCGAACTGGTCACCGTCGGGATGATCAGCCCGATTATGGAAGTGGTCTGGCGGGAGAGGTCGGCAGCGAGGGCATTGTAGACGTAGTTGTTTTCTTCCATGATCCGGAGGACGCGCTTCCGCGTTTCCGGCTGGACCAGATGGGGCGAATGAAGGGTTCTCGATACCGTGGCAAGGGAGACCCCGGCTCTCTCGGCAATCTCCTGCATGGTGATTCTGCCCATAAACACGTGCTCCGAAGTGTGTTCACCCGGCAATTTTCGTATCAAGAGCTACTCTATGAAAGCGATTTCATTTTGAACGCTGTACCGCCCTCCTGTCAAGAATAATTCTTCCTGCTGATGTGCAATAAGGAAAAGTGTTTCTGCATCCGCAGTCCGCAATAGAAATCCTCCGGCCAAAATGAAATCGCTTTCAAAGAGATGCCGCTTTGCGCTCCCGCAGAGTGGACATGCGCCGTTTCATCTTTCTTCCGGCAGAAAAGTCCTTAATATGCATTGGCAAAACTTTGTTCCCTGCGCTTCGGATGAAACATCCTTCTGAATCTTTCGCAAACGGGACGGGCAAATCGAGGTGAAATCTTTGGGCGGCTTCCTGCTGCGAAATGCAAAGTTATTGTTGCTGACGGGTCTGATTGTTCTGGCTCTTGCGGTATTCCTCATGTTGGGCCCTCCGCAACTTCTCGCCAGGTCGGAAAAGCCCGATTTCTGCGCCGCGTGCCATGTTATGGAATCGGAGTATGAAGCATGGTTCCATGAGGGGGCGCACCGCAGGATCAACTGCGTCGATTGCCATCTCCCCTACACCAACGTTGCCGCCCACTACATCTGGAAATCCATCGACGGTATGAAAGACGTGGTGGTTTTCTATTCAGGCAAAGTTCCGGAAAACATCACGGCATCGGAACATGCGCAGAAAACCGTTCAGCAGAACTGCATCCGCTGCCACGAAACCGCGGTCGAAATGATTGACAATGAACGCCAGTGCTGGAGCTGCCACCGCCGCATGATGCATCTCGGAAGCGGCGGCATCCAGGTGCGATGAACAACGGCTTAAAGTAAAAACGAATAATTGGGGGAAATATCATGAAGAGGAGAGCCGACCCGGAGGGATGCGGGCTTTTGTCCCGTTGCATGCTGTCGGCACTAGCCTGTGCTCTGCTGCTGTTTTTTGCCGGATGCCAGCCGTCGAAGCCCGAAGTCGTAAAGACGGTCAACATACCTGATGGCGAAATCGACCCGGAAGTCTGGGGCAAGGCTTATCCCGATGAGTACAACCTCTGGAAGAAAACCGAGGAACCGGAACCGGCCGGCAAGAGCAAGTACAAAAGGGGGTTCGACGCGGACAGGCCGACCTACGACAAGCTAGCCGAATACCCCTACATGGCCCTCCTGTTCAGCGGCTGGGGCTTCGGAACGGAATACAACGAACCGCGCGGTCACGCCAACATGATCCGGGATCAACTCGCGGTCGATTCCTCCCGGCTGAAAGCCGGCGGCGTATGTCTCTCCTGCAAGACCCCCTTTGCGCCGAAGCTCCGCGAGGAGATGGGGGCCGATTACTATAGATTCCCCTTTAACGACGTTCTCGCAAGGATACCCGAAAAGTTCCGGAACCTCGGGGTGGCCTGCATTGACTGCCATGACAACCGGGATATGTCCCTCAAGCTGTCGCGAGGTTTTACCCTCGGAGAAGCGCTGCACTCCATCGGGGTCTCTCCCGCCGATCTTTCGAGGCAGGAGAAGCGGACGATGGTCTGTGCGCAGTGCCACGTCACGTACAGCATTCCCAAAGACAAGAACATGCATTCGACCGGCCTTTTCTTCCCCTGGCAGGGAAGCAAAATGGGCAACATAACCATCGAAAATATCATAAAGAAGCTGCGCAGCGACGACTCCTACAAGGAGTGGACACAGACCGTCACCGGATTCAAGCTTGCCTTCATCCGCCATCCCGAATTCGAATTGTTCTCGAACCACAGCGTGCACTGGCAGGCAGGAGCGGCCTGCGCCGACTGTCATATGCCGTACGTGAAGGTCGGGGTGCACAAAATCTCAGACCACCGTGTCATGAGCCCTCTCAAGAACGATCTCAGGGCATGCGCGCAATGCCATGCCCAGGGAGCGGACTGGCTGAAGGAAAGGGTAATCGAAATCCAGGACAGGACCGTTTCGCTTATGCTGCGCTCCGGTTATGCGACCGCCACGACCGCCAAACTCTTCGAGGCTGTCCACAAGGCCCGGGCGGACGGAGCGCATATCGACGAAGATTTGTACAGGAAAGCAGTCGATTTTTATGAGGAAGCCTTTTACCGGTGCGTCTTCATCGGTGCGGAAAACTCGGTCGGCTTTCATAACCCGCCTGAAGCGCTGCGCATTGCAGGCGATTCGATTGCTTTCGCCGTCAAATCCGAAGCATTCCTGCGGCAGATTCTCTCTCGCGCCGGCGTCAACCCGCCCATGAAGGTGCCGCTCGAAATGGCCAAGTACCTGGACGACCGCGGCGGCAAGAAGCTCAAGGGCGAACCCGGTATTGAGATAAAAGACCCGATGAATCTGCAGGAGATGTTTTAGTTCCCGCAAGGGAGCAGGAGTTCCAAGACAGGGGTCCCCAGGGAGAAGGTGCTGTTGCCCAAATGGAAACAAACCTTTTTGCCGGGTATTTTGCGACCAAGCTCCCCCAACCCGTCATCCCGGCAGTGTTTTTGAGCCGGGATCCAGAGTTTTTAAGGTTTTGAATTTACTATTAATCCGACCTGGAAGCCTGGTTCCCGGTGTGAACTTGTCCTGATCGAAGAGAAGGGCCCGGAATGACGAAGCCGGCCTCTGCAAGCCATTCGAGGCTATC
Organism: Pseudomonadota bacterium; assembly: GCA_023416335.1. The sequence continues at coordinate 4,872 of JAEZHY010000184.1, forward strand.
GCGGCCGTTTGGGCAACAGCCCCGGGACCCTGGGAGCCGCGCCCTTCGAAAGCTCCGGATTCCAGCCTGCTGATTGAACGGAACCAACCCGGTCTGCTGCCATCTATGCTGAATAATCAGCGGCTTGCCGAAGGCCCAATCTCTCCTTTTATATTTGCAATCAAAAATCCTAAGTTCTATCCTTTTGCGAATGTGTGAACACAGGTCACAGCCGGATCGGAAAATACCGGAACGGGTCCGGCGGACGGACCTCTTCTTCCACAGGTGCCCCCGATCTCTTAACTCGACCGAAAAGGAGCATTCCTCATGAACGGCAGACTCCCCTTTGACCGGTGGTTTCCGGCCGTATCGGCGACTCTGTTGCTGCTCTTTTCCCTCTCATCCTTTGCCCGCGCCGAAGCACCCATGGCAAAGGCACAGGCCCCCGGCTTCTACCGGATGATGCTCGGAAACTTTGAAGTTACCGCCCTCTGCGATGGATCGATAGACGTAGATGTGAAACTGCTGAAAAATACCTCCGAACCGGAAATCAGGAACCTGCTCGCCCGATCGTTTGCCGGATACCCGAAGATGCCCACCGTGGTCACCGCCTATCTGGTCAATACCGGATCCAAACTCTTGCTGGTCGATTCGGGAATGGGCAAGGGAGAGGTCCCGACGCTGGGGGAACTGGTAAACAGTATGAAAGCCTCGGGATATGACCCGGCCCAGGTCGATGCCGTGCTGATCACCCATCTGCACGGGGACCATATAGGAGGTCTCCTTGATTCCACAGGCAAGCCGGTTTTCCCGAAAGCAGTCGTTTATGCGGCAAGAGAGGAAAGCGATTACTGGCTCTCGACGACGAAAGCGGAAAGGGCCCCGGCCGGTCCCAAAAGGATTTTCGAGATGGCCCGGAAAGTGTCCGCTCCCTACCTTGCCGAGGGAAGGTGGAAGACGTTTGAAAACGGCGATACGCCTTTTCCGGGCATAAAGGCGATCGTGGTACCCGGCCATACCCCCGGGCATACGCTTTTCAATGTAAGTTCGGACGGCAGCTCGCTGTTGATAACGGGCGACACGGTGCACAACATGGCGATCCAGTTTACGCGTCCTGACGTGGCCATAGATTTCGATGTCGATTCAAAACGTGCCGTGAAGGTACGGCGTGCCCTTTTCCGGGATGTCGCAAACCACAAGACCCTCATTGCCGGTCAGCACCTTCCCTTTCCCGGCATCGGACACATCCGGGCCGAAGGAAAGGGGAGCTGCACCTGGGTACCCATAGAGTATTCGCCGATTGTGAAGTAACGCGATGCAAAACAGATGGTTGACGCCGACCAGTTCAGGGGAAACCAGAAAAACCGAGATATCTCCGTATGGCCGGGCGGTGGGCACGATAATGCCTAATGCTGTTGCTTTAATGACCCCGTCCCGGTAGGCCAAGTATTTTGGACAGCACGTACCGGATACTATCCGGCCTGCCGGGGCGGGGTTCCCAAGGCGGACCTTGGGAACCAGCGGCGTATTTCTTTAAAGCAACAGTATTGACGATAATGCCGTGCCCACCCTGCCGCGCCACCCCCTCGCATTTCTAATTTCGACCGTATAGTCCGGAATATCACATCCGCTTGAAATCAGTGTCTTGGCCATGCCGGCACGGTAGTGGGTAGGGTGGGCACCGTTTTTTGGTGCCCACAGGGTGCCCGCGTCCGCGATGCTGCCCCCTGGAAAAACAAAAAAGGCAGCACGGGCTTTTCAGCCCATGCTGCCTTTTCCAAATCCAAATCGGTCGAGATCGGAAGATCTCGGAACCGATCCTTATTCTTTTTCTTTCTTCTTTTCTTCCGTCACGCACTTCTTGAGCAGTGCTTCGTACTGTGCGTCGATCCTGCCCTGGATGAACTGAACTTCGGCATCGGTCAGGTGGCGGAAGCGCCGTTGCGGCTTGAAGTATTCCGAAACGGGCTTGGGCTTCGCAACTTTGCGGGACAGGAAGTATTCGCCGTCGATTACCTCATAGAGCGGGAAGACTTTGGACTGTACCGCCAGCCTTGCGACTTCGATACTCTCGTCGATTCCGCACCGCCAGCCGGTCGGGCAGGGAGAGTAGATGTGAATGTAGGCAGGGCCGGGCACGAGGGAAGCCTTCTTGACCTTGTTCATGAGGTCGATCGGATAAGCAGGCGTTGCGGTCGCCACATAAGGAGCGCCGTGCGCAACGGCGATTTCCGCCATGTTCTTCTTCCAGGTCGCCTGACCGGAACTCTTGCTGCCGGCGGGCGACGTGGTGGTCGATGCTCCGAAAGGAGTCGACGAAGAACGCTGAATACCCGTGTTCATGTAAGCTTCGTTGTCGAAGCAGAAGTAGATGAAGTTGTGACCGCGTTCGAGGGCGCCGGAAAGAGCCTGCATACCGATGTCGGCGGTTGCGCCGTCACCGCCGTAACCGATGACGGTCACGTCAGGCTGATTGATGATCTTTTTCCGGTTCATCGACTTGTAGGCAGCCTCAACACCGCTGGCAACCGCGGCGGCATTTTCGAACGCCACGTGAATCCAGGGGGTCCGCCATGCAGTCTGCGGAAAAGGAGACGTGATAATTTCCATACACCCGGTGGCGCTGCACACGATAGCGTTGGTTCCAATCGCTTTCATCGCCTGCCGCAAAGCCAGTACTTCTCCGCAGCCCTGGCACGCACGATGACCGGGTGAAACGGGCTCCACCTCAGGCAAATTCTTGAGGTTAAACCCCTTATAATTTTTCAGAGCGTCAGATGCGATTCCCATTTATTCCCTCACATTGATGAATTCGTAGGCAGGAAGCTCACCGTTTTTCGCGGAGGCAACTCTTTCCACCATTTCCTCGAAGTTCTGATCCGTCACATCGCGTCCGCCAAGACCGGCAAGGAAGTTGCCGACCTTCGGGTGGTGCTGGTTGTCGTACAGAACGGACTTGACTTCGAGAGCCACAGGCCCGGAAATTTCTCCACCGCCAAAGGAGGTGACCCTGTCGATCAGGACCAGGTTCTTGGCTCCCTTGATCGCCTGGAACAGCTCAGCACCGGGGAACGGCCTGAAAATGCGCATACGCGCAACGCCGACCTTCTTACCCTTTGCACGCATCATATCGACTGCGGTCATTGCAGTCTGGGAGATACTGCCCATCATGACGATTATGGTCTCGGCATCTTCTGTCTTGTAGGTCTCGACCAGGTTGTACTTACGTCCGAACTGCTTTTCGAATTCCTTGAAAATTGCGGCGATCGCCGGTTTCGAGGCCTTCAGCGCCTCATCCTGCGCCTTGCGGGCTTCGGTATAGATATCCGGCATACCTACAGGGCCAATGGTTGCAGGATTGGCCGGGTCGAGCCGAAGGGCCGGTCTGTAGGGCGGCAGGAACTTCTGGATCTCGGCCTTGTCGGGAATCGTGAGCGGTTCGATGAAGTGGCTCAGAGTAAAGCCGTCGAAGTTTACCTGTACCGGCAGGAGCACTTTTTTGTCCTCACCGATGCGGAAAGCCAGAATCGACATATCGACCGCTTCCTGGCCGTTTTCAGCGATAAGCTGAATCCAGCCGGTGTCCCGGGCATACATCAGGTCGGCGTGATCGTTCCAGATATTGATGGGGGCGCTCAATGCGCGGTTGGCAACAGCCATAACGATCGGAAGCCGCAGGGCTGAAGCGATATAGCAAAGCTCCGACATCAGGGCATAACCCTGGGAGCAGGTTGACGTGAAGGTACGCGCGCCGGCCGCGGAGGAACCGATACAGGCGCTCATTGCGCTGTGTTCGGATTCGACGGGAACGAATTCAGCGTTCAGATGGCCGTCGGCAACCAGTTCGGACAAGTGCTCGACAACGTGCGTCTGTGGAGTGATCGGGTAGGCCGCAACAACGTCGACATCACACAGTCCTACCGCCTCGGCAATGGCGAGAGAGACTTCTATACCAATTTGTTTGGACATGTTAGTCGACCTCCTGAATCATTGTAATGCAATTAACCGGGCACTCCTTTGCACAGATGCCGCAGCCCTTGCACCAGTAGTAGTTCTGCTGATAATACCCTTCAGCATCCTTGCTGTAGACCATATCAGGGCAATAAATGTAGCACTGGCCACATTTGGTGCATTTCTCGCGGTCCGTCTCAGGCCGCATGGACCGCCAGTCGCCGGTCTTCAACTCTGCAGCATTGCCCGGCTCGGTAATGGCAATCCCGAGATTCAATTCTTTCCAGCTCTTGATTCCGGTTTCTTTAGCCACTGTTATCCCTCCACCACCTTAGTTTCTTCGAAAGCGCGGGTACATGCGTTGATGTTCTTCTCGGCGATCGGTCCGAAGCGATGCTTGATCGGATGGTCCAGACCGCTCATCTTGACGATTCCCGAGGCTTTGACAAGAGCACCTAACATGGTCGTGTTGGTGATGGGAACTCGCATGGTCTCCATTGCAATTTTGGAAGCATCGACAGTGGCCAGCTTGGCCTTTATGCCGGTTTCCTTGCGGACTTCTTCCACACTCTTTGAAGTATTCAGAATGACTATCCCACCTTTTTTGAGTCCCGCTTCCACATTGACGATCTTCAGAAGCGTGGGATCGAGGACGACTACGATGTTCGGCTCGTACACCTTTTCCCGGGTCACGATCGGGGCTTCGCTAACCCGAACAAATGCCATGACCGGGGCGCCACGGCGTTCCGGACCGAAGCTCGGAAAAGCTTGTGCATATTTCCCTTCTTCGATTGCTGCCAGGGCCGTCAATTCGGCAGAGGTCACGGCCCCCTGGCCTCCTCGTCCATGAAAACGAATTTCAACCATAATTTGTCTCCACACTAACGTTGCAAGTCAAATAGCGCTCACCTCAGGAAGCCCTTTTCCACATTGAGCAAGCTACGGCGAACTACACACGTCTCACCTAGGCTTGACTTATCCCGCTTTGTGAAAAAAAAGTCAAGGCTTTTTTCTTTTGTTTGCATTTCGATCTATCAGATGAATGCAGGGTTGCTTTTACTTCCAACCACGGCTTGCCTGAGAAATGAAGTATAACCGCCTCAAATCATTCGAACAATGTAATTCTGGCGAATCTGCAATAAAAACGAATGGGTGAATCTTCGAGAACTTGGTAATTATTTTGCAAGCACGATGTTGTGAAGGAGATAACAAATAAAACGGGCCAAGTCGGAATTTGAAATCGGTGCAGGGTTCGGAACGCAAACAGGCCGCAGGTTTCGGCCAGGTCTCGTGATTTTTTGCGCGGAGTTTTTTATCTTTTTTTGCTTCGCAGCTCACTGTTCACTGACCACAGTTCACTGCCTCAAAAAGACTGCCTTCCCTTGAGCGCCCTCTCCAGGGTGATTCGGTCGGTGTACTTGAGGTCCCCGCCCATCGGGATCCCGTAAGCAATACGCGTTACGCGCACGGGACGGTTCTTGAGGAGCTGCAGGATGTAGTGGGCCGTTGCCTCCCCCTCACTGCTCGGATTCGTGGCGATAATGATCTCGCTGATGTCTTCGGAATCCAGGCGGGCAAAAAGCTCTTTTATCCGGATCTGCTCCGGGCCGATCCCGTCCAGCGGGGCCAGGACCCCCTGGAGTACATGGTACCTGCCTTTGAATGCGCCCGATTGTTCGACCGCAAGGAGGTCGGCCGTGCTCTCCACGATGCAGAGTTCGCCCGTGTTGCGCGCCGGGTCTGCGCAAATTGTGCAAACCGATCCATCGGTGAAATGATGGCAAATCGAACAGGTCCGGATATTTTCCCTGAGATGCCGGATGTTTTCGGCCAGCGCTTCGGTTTCGTCTCCTGGCGCCTTGAGAAGGTACATGGCTATCCGGGTGGCGCTCTTTTCGCCCAGCCCCGGCAGCCTGCTCAACTTGCGGATAAGATCGTTTAAAGTCGGCGGATAAGCGTTCATGAATGCTAGAAAAGCCCCGGTATGTTCAAACCCGGAATATTGAGCCCGCCGGCCAGCTTGCCCATCTCTGAGGCGGCCATTTCCTGGGCCTTTTTCAAACCATCGTTGACGGCCGCAACGACCAGGTCCTGCAACATCTCGATATCTTCAGGATCCACAACCTGCGGTTCGATCTTTATGCTGAGCACTTCCTGCCTGCCGTTTACGACTACCGTCACCATACCGCCCCCGGCGGTTGCCTCTACCTTCCTGTTTGCCAGGTCTTCCTGCATTCTCGCCATTTTTTCCTGCAGAGCCTTGACCTGCTGGAGCGGATTGAATCCCTTCGCCATGTGAGTCTCCTAAGTATTCTGGATTATTTTCGAGCCGAATCCGTGCCTTCGGCTTCAAACTCAAAGTTTATGTTAGACACGCCGGACGGCCTGCTCCACCCGGAAACGCGTTGCGGCATCCATAAGCTCCGCAGGCACAGAGCCTCAGCGCCGCTTGTCGTCCGTTCTTCTTCCACCCCTGGACGGACCTCCCGGGGCCGGTTTGAACGGTTTTATCTCAACCAGTTCGGCTCCCAGTATTTCCATGGCCTGCTGCACCGCCGGATGTTTCATGACGTGCTTCCCCCCGGAGGGTTTCGCCGCTTTGGCTTCAGAATAGCCTTTGGCCGCTTTGGGTTGCTTCGTGATTATAACCCATTCAAACGAGCGGCCAAAGAAGGCCTTCGAGGCTTCGTTGAGCTTCTCCAGAAACTCCGGTCCGTTGGCGCTTTTTTCATAGATATCCGGAATCTGGAGTTCGATTGCCTCACCCGTGACCCGGACCCCGCAGTGCGACACCTTCGCCCAGAGTATGGGATAGCCGTTTTCGAGAAAAGTGATAAACCCGGGCCAGCGCTCGACAGCTTCCACGGCGGACGCCGTCCGCTGTATTTCCGGCTCGGGCGGAAGAGCAACCTGCGGCTGCTCGAGCTGTTCTTCTACGGCCGGGGCCGGAGGAGCAGTCTTTTCTTCAGGCGCCGGAACCGCCGGAGCGGGGACCTTTGCCTCGGGTTCCGCCTTCGGGAGAACGGGTTCGGGCGGCTCCGGCGCAGGCTGCGGCTTAGCCGCTTCCACGGGGTGCCTCTCCCGGGCCGGTTGGGATGCGGGGCGCGGCCGCGCGGCCGGGCGGTTCTCCGCGGGTGCTCGAACAAATCCTCCTTCGGGAAGTCCATCCCTCAGGCTTTGCTCGAGCGTTCCGATCCTGTCCAGGACCGCATCGAGCGATTCAAGCTTCGGAAGCTGGGCCATTCGCAGCAGAAGCATCTCCAGCGCGATCCTCGGCATGCTCGACCGCCGGATTTCCTCCTCGCCCCGAAGCAGCATCTGAAAATATACATGAAGCGATTCGGCCGTAGTCCCGGCCGTCTGTTTCCTGAGCAGTTCCTTTTCCTCCTCCGGCAGGTCCAGGCGGCCTTCGCGGCCTTCGGACACCGCTGCGAAAAGGAGATTTCGGAAGTGATCGCAAAGATGGCGGCAAAAACGCCTGCTGTCTATACCGCGGCGGTAGAGGCTTTCCACGAGATCGAGACAGGCTTCCGTATCGCCTGAGAGTACCGCCTCACCGGCCTTCAGAACACTCTGCCGGTCGATGACCCCGAGAATGTCGAGGATCTCCTCGTCCGGAAGTCCGTCGCCGCTGAATGCAAGAAGCTGCTCCAGGAGGCTCTGCGAATCGCGCATACTGCCGTCGGCTTCCCGGGCGATCGCGTAGAGGACGCTGTCGGAAAAACTGCCCCCCTCCTGAGAAGTGATCCGCCGTAGATGCTCCACAAGCATCGGAAGCGTGATTCTTCGAAAATCAAATCGCTGGCAGCGGCTGAGAATGGTCGATGGTATCTTGTGCGGTTCGGTGGTGGCAAAAATAAAAACAACATGCGGCGGCGGCTCTTCGAGCGTCTTGAGAAGCGCGTTGAAAGCCTCCGCGGTCAGCATGTGGACTTCATCTATTATGTATATTTTAAAACGACCTTTTGCAGGCCTGTAACGGACGGTCTCCCGCAGTTCCCGGATGTTGTCTATACCGCGGTTGGAAGCGCCGTCTATTTCGAGCACATCAACGGAGTTGCCCTGCGATATTTCCTGGCAGTTCGAGCATGCATTGCAGGGGGAAGGCGCGGGACCTTTTTCGCAGTTGAGGGCTTTTGCAAGGATACGGGCAATGGAGGTTTTTCCGACGCCGCGCGCCCCGGTGAAGAGATAGGCATGCGCGATGCGCTCCAGCCGGATTGCGTTCTGAAGCGTCCGGGTAACATGCGGCTGGCCGACGACTTCTTCAAACGTCTGAGGCCGCCACTTTCGGGCTATAACGAGATAGGACATAACGAATCTGGCGGGCGGGCCTTTCGCCGGAAAAAGAAACGAAAAAAATCAACCGCGGAATTCGCAGAGAACGCAGAGGAAAAACAGGAGAGAAGAACCGGTGTTTCACCTTTCTCCCGATGCCGGCACCTGAGCGTCCCAATCAGCGATTCGGCGGCATATAGGGGCGGCACGGTATCCCAGCCCCGCGAAACTAATGTTCTTTAATAATTTTATTTAATCTTAAAAGCTTTCCTCCGCGACCTCTGCGTTCCCGGGAGTGAAAAGCTTTTGTCTTTCAAAGTGGCGGAGAGAGTGGGATTCGAACCCACGGTACACCTTTTGGGCGTACACACGATTTCCAGTCGTGCTCCTTCAGCCTCTCGGACATCTCTCCGCAAAAAACAGCCGGGCAACTTTCAAGCGACCCGGAGTGTAATATTTTATGGATTAATTTTCAAGCTGGCGGAGAGGGTGGGATTCGAACCCACGTGCCCTGCTCTTCACAGGACAACTCGATTTCGAGTCGAGCCCGGTACGGCCACTTCGGTACCTCTCCGCTTGGATTCCGATGCCCCGTGATGCCTGAGGGCCGCACGAACCGTCGGAACAAAGCCTTGAAACTATTTATTGTAAGACAAGCGGGCAAAAATTGAAATGAAAATTGCCCAACTCCGCAACTTTTTCGACTTTCTACGAAAAATCCGCTAGTTACGCAACTACCCGCGGCGTTTCTTGAAAAAGCTCCTCAGCATTTCCGCGCACTCTTCGGCCCGAACTCCTCCCGTCACCTCGATTCGGTGGTTAAAGGAAGCGACCGCCGTGAGGTCGATCACACTTCCAGCGGCACCGCCCTTCGGATCCGCCGCCCCGAAAACGAGCCTTTTCACCCTGGCGTGCAGCATCGCTCCGACGCACATCGCGCAGGGTTCGAGCGTGACATAGATCGAAGTCTCGGGCAGCCTGTAATTTTCCATTAGCACGGAAGCAGCGCGTATTGCCAGAATTTCCGCATGCGCGGTGGGATCGTGTTGGGAGACGGGCTTGTTATGCGCTCTTGCGAGAATATTTCCCGACGCATCCGTCAGGACGGCACCGACCGGCACCTCCGCCAGTTCGCATCCTTTTTTTGCCTCCTCAACAGCGAGGCCCATGAAAAAATCGTCCATTTCCAAGCCGGCTCTCAAATCTCCCGCCTTCAGCATGCCGATTGCCAATAGCACAGTTTTGGTATATAGAAAAGTTCTTTCAGTATGTCGGCGGGGAACCGATTTATCCAATTACGTACCTGGTCCCGCTTCCCGGACGGGCAGGGGACCTTCACGGAAATGAGCTGTCAAACACGGGTCATGGGGGGACGTTTCAGTGGTATGCAACCGGGATGGTATCAGGGAAAACGGGGAAAAAGAAGATCCCTGCCTTCCCGCCCAACCGGACCTTCCGCGAAAGCATCCCTGCCCTGACTGCCGTTTTTGCCAGCTTTGCAGCGATTCCCGGTGTAATGCCTGCCGGGGCCGGAAAGATCGGAGCTGCCCGAAGCTGAGCGTTGAGGAACAGATACGCCTGTATAACGAAGTTAACGCAAACGATCCCGCTTTCAGAATCAGAAAAAAGTGAACATGATTTCGAGAAAAAACCCATCCCGGAACTGTTTTGCCGTATTCGCAGCTCTCGCCGTCTTCGTTGCCGGCAGTCTGACCGGAGCGGTGAATTTGTATGCGAAGGAAATCCACAACTTCTACGATCGTCAGGCTGTTTCCCTCGACAAGCACCAGGGGCACGACGGCGACAGGATTCCTGTCGAAAAAGCTGCCGCCGACAAGGGGCCGCCGGCTGAGAAGGCCTCTTCAGGACTCTGGCGCACCCACCTGTGGGAGAGCATTCCGGCCGATTCGCTAAAGGGTCCTTCGCCCGATATTGTGAGCGAAGCGTATCAGCGAACCGACTGGAAACCGTTTTTCATCGGCGCACAGTTTCAGCTCAATGATGGCGGAAGGCTGCTCGTGCACCGCCTGAATGCGCTGGAAAGCGAAGCAATCGATCCGAAGCCTTTCAAGCTCGAGGCACTGGCCAAGAGCATCGAAAAGCTCGATCGTTGCCGAGCCGAATTAAACGCAGCCGATCCGGCCTGCAAGGACATCAAGGCGGATGCACTCGCGGATTCGCCCGCAGCAAACCAGTCCGCACAGCTTCAGACCTCGGCGGGCCAGGCCGGAACTTATGCACAGGTTCAGACCGTCGGCACCGAGGAACTTCTCAGGAAGTACAACTCGGCTTTCCAGGCGGCCGGAGAAGCGGATACCAAGCTCGCGGCCGCATTCATCCGCTATGCAAAGGAAATGAGCCCCTCATCGCGGGACGACCAGGTAAGGGCACTTTCGGGCGAAACCTCCGTTGCGGCATTCATGAAGAAGGTGGAACCGGCCGGGGCCGGCTACGAAGCCATGATGGCCGCTTATGCCAGATATAAGAAGCTGGCGGCACAGGGGCCCCAGCAACGTTACAACGCCACCTCCCCGCTTCATCCCGGCGAGGCGGCCGTCCATGTCAGAGATCTTCAGAAGCGGCTGCAGCAGGAAGGTTTCTACTCCGGCCATATGACCGGGCTATACGATAACGAAACCCAGCGCGCGCTCAAGGATTTTCAGGCGGCACACCAGATCGATCCGGACGGAGTGGTCGGCCAGAGGACCAGGGACTGGCTCAACGTGCCGTTCCTGGACAAAGCGGACATGATCGCCTTCGCCATGAAGACGGTCCGCCAGAGCCCTGTCCGGACCCATGACCGCTTTATAAGGATCAATATCCCCCAGTTCCTCCTCGAGTACTACAAAGACGGCAAGGTTGCGGAAACGCACAGGGTCGTGGTCGGCAAGGCGTCCGGCAAGCAGGTCAAGTACCAGGGCAGGATGATCGGGGAAAACCAGACCCCGACCCTGAGCAGCTCCATCGAGCAGGTGATCCTCAACCCGCGCTGGTACGTCTCGGACCGCATCCGCATCGAACTCAACACCGAGGCCAAAGCCGATCCCGACTACTTCACGAGGCACGGGTACGTGCAGATGGCATCGCTCTATCCATGGGGCCAGCCGCGCATTTTCCAGCGTCCCGGCCCGAAGAACGCCCTGGGCCGCGTGAAATTCGAATTTCCCAATGTCTTTGCCGTATACCTTCACGATACGCCGACCAAACATCTTTTCCAGCGGTCGCGAAGAGATTTCTCCCACGGCTGCATCCGCGTGGACAAGGCGGTGGATTTTGCCACAACGCTGCTGAAGGACGACAACAGCTCCTATGCTGATAAAATGAACTCGATCCTGTCCGGAGACCGCCAGACCTTCGTAAAACTGGCGCAGCCCGTGCCGATCGCCATCGAATACGTTCCCGTGATAACGAACAGCAGCGGCCATGTCGTGTTCCTGGGCGATCCGTACGGCCTGCTTAAGGACCCCTCGAAAGAAAACGTGAAAGAGGGCTCCAAAGACCCGCCAAAGGCCGGGAATCAGCAAAAGGCACAGGAGACCAGACCGAAAGCAGGAGTCTGACGGCAGAGCACCTGTTACATATTTGAAATCGGAATAGGGGAAAATTCAGTATTTTCCCCTATTCCGTTTAAGGCCTCCGCGACATTTCTTCACTCGCACCGGAAATCAATTTTGCTCTAAGTTGTTATCATTACAGCACGAACCACTCTCCATCACTTCCCTTTACTTTTGCCTACAGATATTATCTAGTCCAAACTATACGACCTAATTTTAATTGTAAAATCAAATACCTATCAGGTTATTAGACTACATCTATCAGATTTGCTGATTTAGCAATATCTATACCTTAGCCAATTTTTCGTGCTATTTCGCCACATTAGCCTATTACTAAACGCGAAAAACAATAAATATTCAAAAAACAATTTGACAAGAGATATTGGATTTTGGTAGGAAAGGCAAACTCCCAAAAAGATAAGGTACATTTTCGCTTTGGCATAAGAGGGGGACTCTTAAGGCACTCTGGAGGGGGATTTTTTATGGAGCGACAGAACTCCGTAAGGGCGATTAATTATGCCCTTATAGTCTCTGCGGTATTTTTCGTTTTCTCGTTGACTTTTATTCAAGATGTTCAAGCACTTACCGCCTCCTACGGTCGGCCTTACGGAGGGCACCTGGAAAATGGTGTCCCATTTCCAACACAATTCCCCGGTTACAAACTGCGCGAAGAAAGCAGAACCTATACAACACCTGAAGTGATCGGGGCGCTCCTCGACGCCATCGAAGCGGTGCGAACGGAGTTTCCCGATACGTGCGACGTTTACCTCGGCGATTTTTCCAGCACCAACGGCGGCTCCGCCATACATCACCGCTCGCACCAGAACGGCAGGGATGTCGATGTCGGGATGTACGCCAAAGGCAACCGCCCTTTGGATCAGCTCGTTTCGATGAACGAGAGCAATCTCGACGCCGCCAAGACATGGTGCCTCATCGAAAATATCATCCGCTCGCAGCGCGTTCAGTACATATTCCTGGACAAGAGCGTTCAGAGGATTCTGTACGACTACGCGGTTAGTCGCGGCTACGAACAGGCCTACCTCGACCGTATCTTCGGAAACGTGAGAGGATCTCTCATTCAGCACGTACGCAACCACGTCGACCACTTCCATGTCCGCTTCTTCACCCCGTGGTCGACGCTCGCCGCCCATATAGATCCGGATGAAGCTGAAAAACGGATGGTCATAGATATGGCGCAGCAGTCGTACCTGCCCAAGAGGGTCAACTACTACGTCAACGGCTCTGAGAAGAGCGTGGACGAACTGGCCAAGAGTTTCGGCGTGACGAAGAAGGACCTCTGCAAGTGGAACCAGATCAGCCCGTCCGGCGTGCCGGTCCCGGGCAGTTGCCTCGTGTTCTACAAGAGGAGTTTCGAGAGCGAGCCGGTACATCTTGCGCGTTCTCTACAGCCCGGCTTCATAGCTGAAGCCCCGACGGTCAGAATGGCCTCGCTGCGCACGGAAGCCTCGACGCGCACATTATCCGACAGCTCAGCCGCTCCTGCCCGGGAAAGCGCGTCCGAGCCTGCTGAAACGCCGAAGAAAGTGGAAAAGGAAAAGCATTCCACTCCCACGGTAACGGCGGATACCGGACCAAAAACCTACGTGGCGAAAAGGGGCGATACGCTCGACAAGATCGCGCGCCGCAGCAATATCGATGTGAAGATCCTCTGCCAGCTGAACGGCATCAGCAAGACCACGCCTCTCAGACCGGGCCGGATTGTGAAGACCCCGACTTCGCGCATGCTCGCCGATTCCGGCCAGATCGCGACAGATGCCTCTTCCAGGAAGGGCTCACCTTCCGCCATTTGCTTCACCTCGGACCCCAAGAAACCCGGATCGCCTACTGCGGCATACTACACCGTCAACAATGGCGGAAGCCTCCAGGACGTCTCCAGAAAGACCGGAATTTCGCTCTCCTCGTTGTGCCAGCTCAACGGGCTAAGCAGGAACGCTAAGTTGAAACCCGGCCAGAGAATCAAGCTGACCCAGGCGGATCTTCCGGTTAAGCCTTCGCTGGGCAACGCCTCCTGTTCGCCTAAAGAAATGAGCAAAAAGGCCCCTGCAGCGGCGAAGAGCGCTCCGCAGAAGGCGGCAAAGCCTTCGGAAGCTAAGGCCGTCAAGAAGGGCGCCGAAAAATCCGCGGCGGTAAAGTCGAAGACGCAGGAAGTTTCCAAATCCGCAGCAGCAAAGAATGCAAAGCCCGCGGCAGTTTCCGGAAAGGCCGCTCAAAAGCAGGCCGTGTCTGCAAAGGAAGCCGCTAAGGGAAAGCCTGCGGCGGTAGATAAGAAAGCTTCGGGTTCCAAATCGGCGGAGACAAAACCGGCTCAGAAGAACACAGGCAAAACGGCAGCAAAACCCGCAAAGGACACCAAACTGGCCTCGGCGAAAAAATAACTTCACATCGGGCGGGAGGATAATTATTTTTCCTTCGAACGCCGCTTCCCTTTTATTCGGAATTGCGCTATAGTTGAGGGCTTGACGGGCACTGAGCAGTGCCCGTTCTTTTTTATCCGTACGGGCCGATTGTTCGGAGGTGCCTCCGAACTCGGGCTTCAACCTTTTTGCCTCAGCCGAAGTCCAGACCCGCTTACCTCCGAACGCTCCGATCGTGAACGGCAGTGCAGGAGAAGTATTCCGGAGACTTGCCCCGGATATTTACACGGGGTATGGTTTTGGTCGTAAATATTGGTCATTTGAGATTTACACAGAACAAATTAACATTTTATCAAATTTAGCGAATACTTTCGAGCATCTGGAGTTCTACATGTCCAACAATTCGGCAGACAACCTGATGCGGCTTAGGAACATCGGCATCAGCGCTCATATCGATTCGGGAAAGACGACCCTAACCGAGCGCATTCTTTTCTATACGCAGCGCATCCACGCCATCCACGACGTCAAAGGCAAGGACGGCGTCGGCGCGACGATGGACTTCATGGAACTGGAAAAAGAACGCGGCATCACGATCCAGTCCGCCGCCACCCACTGTTCCTGGGACGATCACCCGATCAACATCATCGATACGCCCGGCCACGTCGATTTCACAATTGAAGTCGAGCGCGCCCTTCGCGTGCTCGACGGCGCTATCCTGGTCCTGTGTGCCGTCGGCGGCGTTCAGTCCCAGTCCGTCACCGTTGACCGCCAGATGGTCCGCTACCGTGTCCCCCGCATCGCATTTGTAAACAAGTGCGACAGGACTGGAGCCGATCCGCTGCGTGTTGCCCGGCAACTCAAGGAGAAGCTCAACCACAACCCGGTTCTGCTTCAGATCCCGATGGGCCTGGAAAGCGACCACCGCGGCATCATAGATCTGGTCAGAATGAAGGCCCTAGCCTTCAGCGGGGATAACGGCGAGGAAATAACCGAGAGCGACATTCCGGCCGAGTTTGCCGATCTGGCGAAGGAAAAGCACGAAGAGATGCTCGACGCTATTTCTCTTTTTTCCGACGAACTGACCGAAGCGATACTTGCCGAGGAGCCCGTCACCGAAGAAATGATCAACGATGCGGTCCGCAGGGGAACTCTTTCGCTCGAGCTTACGCCCGTTCTGATGGGTTCCGCGTACAAGAATAAAGGCGTCCAGCCCCTGCTCGATGCCGTCATCAGGTACCTGCCCACTCCGCTCGACATCGAAAACGAAGCGCTCGACCTCGAAAAGGACGAAGAGCATATAATCCTCAAGGGCGATCCCACCCTGCCCCTCGTGATGCTCGCATTCAAGCTCGAAGTCAGCCGCTACGGGCAGCTCACTTACGTGCGCCTCTACCAGGGCACCCTCAATAAGGGCGACACCATCACCAATACGCGGACGGGAAAGCGCGTCAAGGTCGGCCGCCTGGTCCGGATGCATGCCGATGAAATGGAGGAAATCGAATCCGCAACGGTGGGTGACATCGTTGCCCTTTTCGGCATCGACTGCGCCTCAGGCGACACTTTTACGGACGGAACTGTTCGCTACGCAATGACTTCGATGCACGTTCCCGAGCCGGTCATCTCGCTTGCGGTCAAGCCAAAGGACAAGAAGGCCGAGATGAATCTGAGCAAGGCCCTGACGAGATTTTCGAAGGAAGATCCCACGTTCAAGGTCTACCTCGACGAAGAGACCAACGAAACGGTCATCTGCGGCATGGGCGAGCTTCACCTGGACGTATATGTCGAGCGCATGCGCCGCGAATACAGCGCGGAAATCGAAACCGGCATGCCCAAGGTTGCGTACCGGGAATCGCCCACGAAAAAAGCCGAGTTCAACTACACCCACAAGAAGCAGACGGGCGGATCCGGCCAGTTCGGCCGCGTTGCCGGCTTCATGGAACCCCTAGCCGACGGCGACTTCGAATTCGAAAACAAAGTGACCGGCGGCGCGATTCCGACCGAATATATTCCGTCCTGCGAAAAGGGCTTCAAGGCCTGCCTCTCCAAGGGGGCTTTCGCCGGATTTCCGGTTGTAGGAGTCAAGCTCACCATCAACGACGGTGCGTCCCACTCCGTCGACTCATCCGACATGGCATTCCAGCAGGCCGCGATCGGAGCTTTCCGCGATGCGTACATGCGGTCGAGCCCGGTCATCCTGGAACCGCTCATGCGGGTCGCAGTCGAGACCCCGACCGAATTCCAGGGAGCGGTTCTCGGCGGTCTTAACCAGAGGCGCGGCATCATCCAGAGCACCTCTGAAGACGGCGTCTTTTCGACCGTCGAAGCCGAAGTGCCCCTTTCCGAGATGTTCGGCTATTCCACGGTGCTCCGTTCCGCGACCCAGGGGAAGGCCGAATTCACGATGGAATTTTCCCGCTACAACGTCGTACCCCGTGCCATAGCCGAGGAAATCATCAAGCGGGAAAAGGAAAAGCAGAAACAGAACTGAAAAGTCACGCTCTCTATTGACAAATATGGGGGGCTCTGTTAAAGAAGGCTTCTCGTTCGTTCCCCGGTAGCTCAATCGGCAGAGCGGGTGGCTGTTAACCACTAGGTTGGCGGTTCGAGTCCGTCCCGGGGAGCCAGAAAATATTGAGGCTTGGAGAAGATATTCTCCGAGCCTCTTTGTTTTTCAAGAGCAGGCGTTGGGGACGGATACGGTGGGCTGGTGGGCTTGCCCTGATAATCTCTCCCCGGCTCACTTGATTTTTAGTGTCGTTTTAACGGCATAGACAACAGGTTCACCTTGGTGTTTCCGGCCTCCGTGTTTGCGTGTGGGTTACCTCATTTTCTGAGCTACTCAGCGTACATCTTTGGACTTGATGATTCCGACGGCAAAGCGCCTCGGCCGGGTGACGTTCTCGGGACACAGCCTCACCGGCCCGGCCCAGGGAACAAGAATAGAAGAGATTTCCAGTCCGGCATCTGATGCAAATCCTTTTTATTTTCGATTCGGTCAGAAATAGCTTATTTTAGGAGATGGGTTCCACACGATGCTCGTGTCCCCGCAGTTTCATGGGAAGGAGTATGACAATGCAAAGGCGACTGACCCTGATCTACTGGAAAAGCGACAAATTCTGGCTCGGCAAACTGAAGGAATACCCGGAAATCATGACCCAGGGTGAAACGTTGGAAGAACTCGAGGAGAATATCAGAGACGCCTATCTCCTAATGATGACGGATGATGTCCCTGATGGATATCAGACGAAGGAAATCGCTATTTGAAACGCTCCGAATTCATCCGCGAGCTTCGCGCTGCAGACTGCGGTCTTATCTCCGCCACGGCCCAGACATGACATTTATCTCAACCCGGCTACAGGGCGCAGGCAGCCAGTGCCAAGGCATACTGAAATAGACGATAAACTCGTGGAACATATCAGGCGGTTTCTCGGCTGAGGTAGCTCCGCCTATCCCGCTCTGCACTCAAGAAGCTATCCGCTCTAAAGACATAAGCTGCTTTTTTGCTTTTGGGCTCAACATGTGTTCAACTGCCAAGGTTTTGCCGGTTGAGCTGCCGGGGAACGAACGAGGGGAATTCGGTAACAGCTTGGGGTGTGGTTGGGGAGACGGCGGGGGCTTTAGCATTAGACAGGCCAAGATGTGACCATTCCAACAAGGTCGCTAACTGGCAAGGATGCCCTGCATCGGGTGCTGACACGTACTTCTGGCGACCCCGCACTTGACCGCGCAACGCGAAATGAATACGCAGACTCTTGTGGCACGTTGACTCAGAGTCGTTCTACCGGGCTCAGAGACACCCATGAGGCTCCGATAATCTCATTGGCAAAGTGTCATTTTCGGTAAAGTTTCACTTGGTTATCATGAAAAGGATTAGTATCGGCGTAATATGGCCTCCTTTCCTGAGGGATTTCTTTTATAGCCTCAACTACATCCTCGCGAGTGCATACCAGCAATAAGTACTCGTCACTATTTTCATATTGCGAAAATACAAACGCAGAGTACCCTTCCTTCCAAATAGCGATAAGATGATTCGGGACTGGGAGTCCACCAAGCGCAGCCGACCAAATTCCCCATTTGCGTTTATCCGGAATCTTTGCAGAACCATTCTTGTCTGTTCTAGCTCGATCAACCATTCCATTCGTGCAATCTCGGAAATTATGGATATCACAAACAATGCGCAAAACGACAGCATCATTGATCGGATCTCCTGTATCCGCATCAACAACTTTTAAATCAATGGGTGCGACAATTACAGCCGGGAACAGGGCAACAGTACAACCAGGCAGCAGGAACAAAATCAGAGTTAAGCAAAGGTAAGTTCTTTCTCTAAACACATCTGCTCTCCTCTTTCGAGTTAGATCACGAGCCTTGCGGGTTATGAGCAGTGGCAAAGTATTGTTTGCATCAATACCACATCGGCGGTTCCGATTGCATCGAAATGTAGCGAAGTAGCGCTTAAATCAGGATGCAGGTTCGGCAATTGAGCAACTTCATTACATGAAACAGGCCGTCCAACGATGACATGCCTGACCCGAATAGAGCGAAAGTACGCGATTCGAATTGTCCGTACATGAAGAATGGCTATCCTGGTGCGGAGACGGGCCGACCGGATTGACCAGCTTATGCCTGATAAAAATTCAGGGAAGGTGATGAAAGCTGAACAAACTATACAGGCATACTGAGAACACTCCCATCTCATGAGCGACACTTTCCATCCCAAGGGCACCATCAGAGACTGGATCTTGCATTCCCCATGGCCCAGAAATCTTAGCGAAAGTTAAACTGATCGCTGCCGCTAATCCTGCCGATATTGCTTAAAGCGATTCAGCCCGAGTTTGATCACTATGGAGGCACCAATGTTCAGTATTCACGGATCGAAGTTAAAAAAACGTTCGCCGCTCAAGAACCCGCCCCTGCGCTCACCTGGCCAGTCTGTCCAGGAAGAAATCGACAGGACGGCGGACAAGTTTTCCGAGCATGCCATGCTGCTCGGATTGGCCGGATTTGCCGCTATTCTGGAATGGATACGATGGTTTTTCAATTCCCCGCCTCAGCCGGTTGTTTTCACCATTCTGGCTGCCGGCGTTGCCGTATTCGTCATCATCAAAGCTTCGAAGACAAGGGAAAGGCTCCGAATCCTGAGACAAGGCAGAGATGGCGAAAAGGTAATCGGGCAATGCCTTGAAAGGCTGAGGGAAGGCGGTTATCGCGTGCTCCACGACATTGTCGGGGACGGCTTCAACATCGACCATGTGCTGATAGGCCCGACAGGCGTTTACACCATCGAGACCAAGACCATCAGCAAACCGGCGAAAGGATCATGCGAGATTGTCTATGATGGCGAGAAGGTTAAGGTGAACGGATTCACGCCTGACCGCGACCCGGTTGCCCAAGGAAAGGCTCAGGCGGGCTGGATAAAAGGGTTTCTGAAAGAGGTGGTCATAAAAGAATTGTCTGTTCGGCCGGTGGTTCTCTACCCCGGTTGGTTCGTGAAGCCTCAGCCGAAAGGTTGTGAGGTCTGGGTGCTCCATCCAGACGTTTTACCGATGTTCCTCAAAAACGAGCATACTTGTCTCGACAGGCGGGATATCCAGGCAATCGAAGGTTGTCTCTCGGCTTATGTCCGGAAAGGTTGATGGCCACTAAGGTAGAATATGCGCCGGTCACCTGCCGGGGAACGAACAAGAGCTTCAAAATTCTGAAAATTGAACGCGAGATGTAGTCAAAAGCTCCCTAGCCAACGCTTCGTTTGTGCACTCTGAAAAAATGCGGCCCCCAATACTTCTAATTGCCAACAAAACTCTTAGTGTGCATAATCAGTAAAGGAGCCAAATCCGGGACAAGGGGTATTTTTATGGGCCAGATCCAATATATATCGGATGAAAACGACAACATCACCGGGGTTATCGTTCCCATCGAATTGTGGCGGGAGATTCAGTCCGAGAAAGAGACCGCCTACTTGCTCAAAAGTGAGAAAATGAAAAAACGACTGATTGGGGCCAGGAACCGGAAAGAGGGTATCCCGCTTGACAAAGCCTGCAAAGAGCTTGGAATTTGATCCTGCCGCCTAAGACCTTGCCTGGTGGGTCGAAACAGACAGAAAAAAGACTCTCAGGATCATAAAGCTAATTAAAGAAATTCAGAGAGATCCTTTCTCCGGGACCGGCAAAGCCGAGCCCTTAAGACACGAACTGGCCGGATGCTGGTCGAGAAGAATTGATTCCGAACACCGAATTGTCTATGAAGTGAAGAACAACATTATCCGCATCCTCGCTTGCAGGTATCATTACTGAATACGCACTTTAGATAGAACACGATCCTCTACCGGCCTTCCGGCCTGCCCTCCACCGACCTCTTGCACTGGCGCGCCCGGCTACGAATCCGTGCCGGCACGGTCAGAAAATCATGCCTCAACTCAAGGGGTTGAAGTTTTCATTCTCCTGCGAACCGCTTCCTTTAATATGGCAGGTTTGCCGGATTCCGGCTCAAAGTACTGTTGGAATAGCGAAACGGGGGGCCAGTGATAAGCAGAAAGCAACGGCATTGACGATGAAATTATCCCGCTGCGCTTCCCCAACCTACGGTACCCATTCCACGAGCGACCCCGGAAAACGTCATTGTATTTATGAATCTCTGTACTAACCCCTCGGATATTTCCCCAGGATCCCGTTGAGAAACCCCCTTGTTTCCTGGTCTCCGACGGGACCTATCGTTGTCCATCCAGGCGGCAACGATTTTGCTCCCTGGGGTTGCGGTGGTTTCTGCGGAAGATTTCCGGCCAGGTAGCTCAATAGACTATACAGATATTCCGGGTCATACTGGCCTGTTCTCACCTCGCTCAACATTGTGTAAGCGGAAAGGGTATTTATGAGCAATTCGTGGTTCCTGTTAGTTGCCACATCATCTGCTGCACGACCGTGGATCTCATCCAGGGCGTAGTGCAGCCATCCAATTTTTCTTGCAAACAGTTCATCCTCACTTTTTTTCTGCTTCTGGTCGCCGGTATAATCCAGAAGCTTGATCACCGGAGTCCCACTTTCGTACTTGCAGACTATTTTGGAGTAAGAGACCTTCTTCTGTCTGCTCCTTGCATCAAATATTTCAACTTTCAAGTCGCTTCGGGTACTCCCTTGAGGATCTCTGACCGCCAGATTTACTCCATGAGGATTGGGGGCCATCAATTCGGTCCTTGCAGTCAGCTCCACAAACACTCCATGCTCTTTCAGATAATTGTGAAGTTTCCATGCATTGGATTTCTTCCAATCAGCATCGTGACTGCGTCCGAAAAGGCAGGCCAGCATGACGACCACCGTCTGATCCGAGTTCAACGGCCCTGTGCCACGGTGCTGGAGGACCTTGACCAGCAGCGAACCGAGAGCTTCTATATTCCTGCTGACAGAGCGGTCGTTGCTCGTAATGAAATCTTCATCCGCTCTCCCGTGTCCCTGGACCAGAATCTTGAGCTTCTGCCCTTTTGCTTTAAGAACAGCTTCATATACCAAAGGCATTTTTGCTTCGATTTCTTCAAAGAAGAAGTAAGTGAAGTTGTCTTCACGCTCTCCCCCCTTACGCGCAAAGTATTGCTGAACATCGTCAATAAGATTGTGTCTGCGGATGGTGCGAGGTATCGGGAGCCATTTATCGAAGTCACTGAAGGTAATCAGAATACCGTGAACACTCATGGCAGGCCCTTTCGTATGCAGATCCCGGATTTACTCCTTACCCAATGTCGTTGCTGAATACCAACCGGATCCGAATCCCGGATCGGTAATATATAGCACAACTGAAGCCTGCAGATTGCAAGTGTTTCAAAACGAAAAACAGACGGACTGATTCAATTTGAAAGGCTTTTTCCAAGCGCGTCGAAGGAAGTCGCTCGTTTCTTTCCAGGTGGCGCCTACACACGCCTGGGCGGGTTACTTCCCGGAAAATCGGAGGAGAAGTTGTGCCCGGCTTGCTGCAGAACAGCGCGAGAATTTAAAATCCGGGGCAACAGGAATGGGAGGGGCGGCGTCTGCGGTGTGTTTAATGTTCTTCGGTCCGATCGCCCTGTTGAAGGTCGCACAATGTTCTCAGACAATCCTCGCCCCGTCGCAGCAGCTTTTCCGATTCCTCATGGATCTTTTGGGCTACCTTAACAATACTCTTTGCCGCTTTGAGCAACACGAGATTCCTTTCATGAAGCCTCTGCCATTGTTCGTTGTACTCCGATTCGCCCAGCTCCAATCGTTTTCCCCGCAGTACCTCGGTCTGCTCGGCTATTAGCTCGCGTTCATTCTCTATGTCATGGAACTCTTCGACAAGCCGTTGAAATTCATCTTTGAGCCCCTGGCGATTCTTTCTTGCGCGCTCTGACTCGGCGACAGCCTCCATACTCCTGAACCTTCGCACATCATCATCCATATTCAACACCTTCGGCAGCGCGGAGCCTTAAGGATGATTAAGCCAATTTACCGGGTTAAGAACGCTGACTGCTACATACACCCGGACACTTTCCCCGCACTGACCGGAATACTCTTTTCCACGGGCGGCAAAAATATGTGTTATATATTATTATATCAGTTTTCGATAAAGTGCCCATAGGTTTGAACCTCTGAGGAACTGCCGGATCGAAATGAATAAAGACTTCGCTCATTCCAAGTTCGAAGAACTTCACCGCCGTGCCGAAGAACTGCTCAAAAATGCGGGGCCGGGTGACTCTGCTGCTTTCTCCGACATGGACATTCTGTCTCTGATCCATGAACTTGAAGTATATCAAATTGAACTCCAAATCCAGAACGAAGAACTTCGGCAGGCGCACCGGGATCTGGAAGAATCCCAAAGAGCCTATGCAGATCTTTATGAGTTGGCCCCGGTCGGTTACCTGACGGTCGATAATCACGGGATAATCGAAGCTGCGAATCAAGCAGCATCCAGCATGCTGCGAGTCCCCAAAAATGAACTCATCGGACGCGGCCTCTCCAACTATATCCACCTTGATGACCATAAGGCATACTTCCTCCTGATTCGAAAGCTTGCCGATGGGAAAGAGGTGGAATGCAACTGCGAAATCCGATTTCTAAGGGCCAAGGTCGTGCCTTTTTACGCTCGAATTGAAGTCGGGAGGGCATTGGACGGCAGTGGCCGGCTCACCGGTTGGAGGATCGTGCTCAGCGACATATCCGGACTCAAAAACGCGGAAGAGCAGCTGAAAAGCTACGCGGAAAAACTGGAGCGAAGCAACGAAGAGCTGCTGCAGTTCGCTTTCATTGCTTCCCATGACCTGCAGGAGCCATTGAGGAAGGTCAAGTCGTTCGGGGACATGCTCAGGAAGCAGTACGCTCCCGCACTCGGCGAACAGGGCTCGGAGTACCTGGATCGCATGTGCAATGGGGCAGGCAGGCTCCAGGAAATGATAAGCAGCCTCCTTGAATACTCGCGCGTCTTCACGATGGGATCCGGTTTCGTTTCGGTGGATCTGGGCGAAATAGTCCGAGACGTCGTATCGGACCTGGAGTGGCAGATTGAAAGAGCCGGCGCCGAGGTCGCAGCAGACTGGCTGCCGACCGTCGAGGCCGATCCTGCCCAGATGCGCCGGCTTTTCCAGAACCTCATCTCCAACTCCCTCAAATTCTGCGGCAAAACGAGAACAATCATCAGGATTTCCTGCAGGCCCGACGAAAACACAACGGGTAAAGGTCAAACATGGCGCATCTTCGTTCAAGACAACGGCCTCGGCTTCGATCAATCGAAAGCGGAAAGCATTTTCTCCCTGTTCACGAGGCTGCATGCCCGAAGCGCATACGAGGGCCATGGAATGGGACTTGCCATCTGCAGGCGGATTGTCGAGCGGCACGGCGGAAGAATTGAAGCCCGGGGGGAAAGAGGAAAGGGAGCGACGTTCATCATCACACTTCCGGCCTATCAACAACGTGCGGCCTGAAAATTCGATGAAGCGCTTGGACGAATTGCTGCTGGACATCATTGTTGCAGGGGGCTTGATTTACCTCGGGATCAAAATTCTGACGGAAGGCGGGTTATACCGAGCGTATCCTCTGCCGCGTGTGTCCGGCCTGGTTACAATCGTATGCGGCATTATATGGCTGTTGTACATGATCAGAAAAAAGTAGCCGGAATCATACACCCATTCTCAGACAGGTGAACCGCCTGCCCTTCCACGGCTCAATTAAGACGAGTATACGCTTCAGTGTTGTGTGATCTCTTGAGGAAATCAGAAAGAGCTTTGAGTCTCAATCAACCACGAAAAGCTTCGCGCCAATCTGAGTGGAAGAACGATGGGGTTCGGAGTCGTCGGCAACCTGATAACTCATCCCCGGTCTCAGAATAAACTCACGACCATCCTTCAGCAGGGTGTGTAATTCACCCTCCAGGCAAAAAAGAATGTGGCCCTTAACACACCAATGGTCAGCAACGTAACCCGGGGTGTATTCAACCATTCGCACCCGGATGCAGCCGAAATTGCAGGTTCGCCAATAGGCAAAGCCCATTTCACCTTTGTGCTCGGTTGGCTCTATTGCGGACCAGTCAGTAACGCCAAATGGGATGTCGGACATTCGCATATGATACCCTTCGTGATGATTCGCTCGAAAAAATCTGAGATATTTTGGGTAATTAAAAACAAATCGAGGCCCCGCTCGGCATGAGAACCACATTCAATGGGTTCCGGGGCCAATTCGCTTCGAAATCCAGCAATACACCAAAACCGCACGCTTTGCCACTGTGCTGCTACCGGTCATTTTCTTGTTTTTTGAGCTGGATTTTCATGTTGCCGGTTCTGTATATCGTTTGACATCAACCTCTTAGGTGCACTTTAAGCCGAGGAGATCCGAACGGCGCTTTCGTGATTTTCGTTCCTCCTGCTCATCCCAAAGCGATGGGTTGCACTCCGGGACTGTGTCGCAGCCGACCGGAATTGGGCTGGTTTTCATCGACAACACGACACAGTCTCTAAAGCAGCCCTCATCCGATCTATGTCATTGTTTTTTTTGTGATTTTTCGCTGGCCCTCAAGCTCCCGCCTGGGGCCCCCACAGGAAACGATGGTTTGCGGGTGGCCCAGGCAACAGGCTTTAACGTTGTCTGGGTCGGAGGACAAGAGGCTTCGCGTAAAATTACCGTCCCTCTTGCCTGCGGCACGGGCAACCAAAACCACGTTGCCCGTGTCACCCATGGTTTGGTTCCGAGCGCAAGGCGGTGGGCACGATGAAG
>JAEZHY010000015.1 GCA_023416335.1 Pseudomonadota bacterium
ATACAGAGTATCTGCCCCATTGTCAGAAAACCGAAAATAAACCCTACCTGCGGGTCGGGCTCTCTGAAAAACTCGATTATGAATCGGAAGAGCCCGTAGAAGAACAGAAAAAAGACGACCATCATGCCGTCCCGGAACGGTTTTTTCCGCAGGTTCCACAGAATGAGAAACAGGAGCAGGCCTTCCGCGAAGGACTCGTAGAGTTGCGTCGGATGCCGGGGAATAGGGCCTCCCGACGGAAAGATCATCGCCCAGGGAACGTCGGTCGGCCTTCCGGGCAACTCTCCATTGATGAAATTGCCGATCCGGCCCAGGCCGAGTCCGACAGGGACCGTCACAATGACACTGTCGGCAATCGCGGCGAGGGGCATCTTTCTCCGTCGGCTGAAAATCCATCCGGCGATCACGCATCCGATGAAACCTCCATGGAAGGACATGCCTCCGTGCCAGGTTGCGATTATTTCGAGCGGATGGTGGATATAGGCCCCGTAGTCGCGGAACTCATAAAAGAGGATGTAGCCGAGCCGTCCCCCGATGAGGAGACCTGCTATGAGATAGAAAAGCAGGTCCTGGGCCGTCGTCTTCACAAGGCCGATCTGCTTCGAGCGCTCCTGCCTCTGGATCAGGAAGTACGAAGCTATAAAACCCAAAACATACATGACCCCGTACCACCGGATGTGGACGGGACCGATTGTGAGAAGGTTCGGATCTATGTGCGGGTAGGGGATCATTTATATTCTGTTATCCTGCCGGCCGAGACGGGCAGCGGCCGAGATAGACTTCCAGTTACCATTGAGGGGCTCCCCGTTACAATCAGTTTCGTACCCGAAAATGATTCCCGGCCACCCGCAGTAGGTTGGACTTTGTGCCGTTAGCCAACAATTGTAACACTGCGGGCGGACGAATTCCATGCCCTCCAGTCGATGCGGGATTGTGCAGGATATCGGCAACAGCATCGGTTTCGGTGCGGATATTTTGCGGTATTATTTCAGTCGGACTCTTGCGACGTCAATTCCGGCGGCGTTCTTAAGCCGGGACCCAGGAGGGAATCAAAGCGGAAAATTGCCTTTCGTCCGGGTGGCGGGACAGGGGCGGCACGGTCGAGAAACCGTGCCGAAACGCATGGGTGTTCGAAACATCCGGCTTGGCGGGGCGAGGTTCCCAAGCCGGAGCTTGGGAACCAGCGGATATTATTTTGGAAACATCGGAATTTGCTTCCATTCCGTCAGAGAGTTGGTATCCACAGCTCACAGCTCACAGCTCACAGCTCACAGCTCACTGCACCTAGCACTGGCTTTTCAGCTTACGTACCTCTTCCGTAAATGCCGGGACGAACTTGAAAAGGTCTTCGACAATTCCGTAATCGGCTTTGCTGAAGATCGGCGCATCCGCATCCTTGTTTACCGCCACGATGAATTTGGAGTAGCCCATCCCGGCGAGATGCTGAATTGCTCCGGATATGCCGCAGGCGATATAAAGGTTGGGGTTGACGACCTTTCCGGTTTGTCCGACCTGGTCGGAATGCGGGCGCCAGCCGGCATCCACGGCAGCGCGCGACGCTCCGACCGCAGCTCCCAGCAGCCCTGCCAGTTCTTCCAGGATGGTGTAATTTGACGCTTCTTTCATTCCTCTTCCGCCCGACACGATGACTTCGGCTTCGGTCAGCTCCACTTTGCCCGAGGTGTCGAGGTCGTACTTGACGACACGGGAACGCGGGATGGGAATCAAAACATCCATCTTTTCAGTCTCGGCTTTGCGGTTCTCATCGACGATGTAGCACTGCATCACGTTGGGCCGAATAGAGAGGAGCGGCGGGACTCCTTCGGCCCACTCGCACCAGGCAAAAGCCTTTCCGGCAAACAGGGGCCATTTCGCCTTGATCGTTCCCGCATCGTTCACACGCACTTCGATCACATCCTGCAGAAGCGTGACATGGATCCTCGCCCCGAGGCGCGCGCCGAGGTCTCTTCCGTCAACAGAAGCGGGAAGCAGTACTGCGGCCGGGTCTATCTTGTGCACCATCTCCGCGATGATCGGAACGAAAGTTTCGGCCAGGTAATGTTCGACCGCGGGATCGTCCAGGTAATAGACCTTGTCTACTCCGTATTTGCCGAGAGAGGCGGCTTTGTCGGCAACGCCCGTGCCCAGCGCGAGAGCTACCAGCCCGGCCCCGAGCGCGTCTGCGATTCTTCGCCCTTCACTGGCCACCTCGTTTGTTACCCGACGGAAATCGCCATTGCGGAATTCGGTGATTATGCAAACATTCTTGCCCATGGATTCAACTCCTGTCTCAGATCACTCTGGCTTCTTCACGCAGCAGCTTTACGAGTTCCCTTGCCTTCCCCTCGCTGTCCAGGCCTCCGTCGATGATCTTTCCGGCCTTCCGTGCCGGAGGCAATTCGATGGAAGTGATCCGGATGCGGACTTTGTCGGGAGCGAAATCTGCCGGATCGAGTCCCAGGTCCTGCAGCTTCTTCATTGCAAGATGCTTCTTCTTGGCTTTCATGATTCCGGGGAGCGAGGCGTACCTCGGATTCCAGACGGCGTGAGACCCGCCGAGTGTGACCAGAGCCGGAAGAGGGGCTTCCAGGGTGACTTTGCCGCCTTCGATCGGGCGGTCTATCGTAACTTTGGCGCCGTCGGACTCAAGGGAGACTGCGAGCGCCAAATGCGGCAGCTGGAGCATTTCCGCCAGGATCGCACCGCGCTGCCCCTGGTCGTAGTCGACCGATCTCGACCCGATCAGGATGATATCGGGATTTTTTTCCTTTGCCGCTGCGGCAAGAGCGCGCGTGACGCGGAGGAAGTCGGCGCTTTTCATTTCCGGATCGTCGATCAGGACGGCGTCGTCGCATCCCATGGCAAGGGCGGTCCTGAGAGCTTCCACGACCCTCTGCGGACCGTAGCTGATCACAGTCACGGTACCGCCGTGTTTTTCCTTGAGGCGAAGAGCCGCTTCAATGGCGAATTCGTCGTAGGGGTTGATGATCCATTTGATGTCGGAAGTGACAATTTGCCTGTTGTTTGGGGCTATCCGAATGACCGTTTCGGTATCGGGGGTCTGTTTGATAACAACTACAATGTTCACAATGCATCCTCCTTCCGCTCTGACTGGCGCCTTTGAGGTTGTAAGGAGACGAGGTGAACGGCCGCGATCCGAAAAAACCCGATTCGATGGCATATTGTTGAGAACTACTGAGTGCAGGATTTGCGGATGGCACCGTTTCATGGATGGTCCGGTACTCCAATCCCTTAACATACTCTTCTTTCGGGCTCAAGACATAAAAAAACCGCCACTTGGGGAAGCAGCGGGTGGGTATCTTTGAGGGATGATTAAAGGGTAAGAAAGGGATAACGACCGGCTGCCCAATCATCGGCAAGCCTATACGCTCTTCTCATAAGGGCAGGAGCAAACGACCGGACGTCACGGCTTCAAGCCGTTACCACAGAGAAGGATTATTCCCTGTTGTTCGGCTTACAGTGAGGGCAATAGCCCTGAAGGACAACCTGCTGCCGCACGACATGAAATCCGTTCTTCTCAGGCAGCGCGATTTTCTGGTCCCCAATAACATCATCGGCGTCCTGGATGGACTGGCAATCCAGGCATACCATGTGATGATGAGGGTTAGTAACTGCGTCGTAACGAGCTACTTCCGTTATGGGGCTTACTTTCTGGATCAGGCCAACCTCGAAGAACTTCTCGAGCGTTTTGTAAACCGTCCCAAGAGAAATCATGGGAAAACGCTTCTTCACCTGCTGGTAAATGAGCTCTGCACTCGGATGTTCCTTGGTGAAGTAGAGGGCCTGATAAATGGCGAGACGCTGGTAAGTTACCTGAAGACCATGGTCTCTTAAAGTGGCGATAAAATCCTTGTCATTTTTCCCCTCCATAATCTCTTTCCCCCTTTTCTTTGGAGCAGGAATGGGAGCTGCGCAGAATAAACCTAGCCTATCCTATAATTAAACCTTGATTTGCGCAAGCAAAATCTTTTGATAATCTGTATTTTCTAAGCAGCACTTTCCTTGCCCGAGACTTGCTCCCGAAATCGCTTCAGATAGATCATCAGGACGGAAATTGCCGCGGGCGTGATGCCGGGAATTCTTGACGCCTGTCCTACCGAAACGGGATGAACCGCACTGAGTTTCTGGCGGACTTCGTTCGATAGACCCGGTATTCGGTCATATGGAAAATCCGCCGGAATTCGTATGCCTTCCATCTGCTTGAACTTGCTCACTTCGGCTTCCTGCCTGCGCAGGTAACCCTCGTACTTGCACTCGATTTCAACCTGCTCTTTCATCCTTTCGGAAAGCGACCGCTCCGGCGACGCGATGTTTTCCACGTCCGAGTAAGAAAGCTCGGGGCGCTTGAGCAGTTTTTCCAGCGACACCGGTTCTTCCAGCAGGTTGGAACCCTTCTGCGCCAGGAGTGCGTTCACTTCCGGGCTCGGCCTGACGAAGGTTTTTCGGAGGCGTTCCATTTCGGCACGCATGGCTTCCCGCCGTTCGATAAGTTCCCGGTAGGCGGCCTGTCCGTGCAGACCGAGTCCGTAGCCCTTTTCGAGCAGGCGGATGTCCGCATTGTCCTCGCGAAGCAGGAGCCTGTATTCCGAGCGGGAAGTAAATATCCTGTAGGGTTCGTTGGTGCCTTTCGTTACCAGGTCGTCGATCATGACCGCCATGTAGGCTTCCGATCGATCGAGGAGAAAAGGCGGCCTTTCCTGGGCTTTGAGGGCTGCGTTCAACCCGGCCCAGATCCCTTGTGCGGCCGCTTCCTCATACCCGGAAGTCCCGTTTATCTGCCCGGCCAGGAAAAGCCCTTCGACCGGTTTGGTCTCCAACGTGGGATAGAGCTGGGTCGGCTGAATAAAGTCGTACTCGATCGCGTAGGCCGGCCGCAGTACTTCGGCCTGTTCAAGCCCCCGGACGGTGTGAATAAGCTGAAGCTGGATCTCCGGCGGCAGCGAATTGCCCGTTCCGCTCGCATAAATTTCTTCGGTGTCCAGACCCTCCGGTTCGAGAATTATCTGGTGGAAATCCTTGTGAGGGAATTTCATCACCTTGTCTTCGAGCGAAGGGCAGTACCGCGCCGACACTCCCTGGATGGAGCCGTTGTAAAGAGGCGACAGGTGGATATGGCGACGGATCAGTTCATGTGTTCTATCGGTGGTGCGGCCGATAAAACACGGGACCTGCGGCAGAGGAATGCTGTCCGTAAATATTGAAAAAGGCCTCGGTTCCGGATCGCCCTCCTGCTCGCGAAAAGCGCTGAAGTCGATGCTGCGTCGATGGATACGGGCCGGAGTGCCCGTCTTCATCCTGCCGAGAGTAAACCCGAGTTCCTTCAACTGATCGGGCAGGGCGTTCGACGGAAATTCGCCCGCCCTCCCGGACTGGATCCGGCTTTTTCCTATGTGAATGAGGCCGTGCAGAAAAGTCCCTGTGGCGAGAACAACCGCGGGTGCTTCGTAGAAAACTCCAAACTGGTCGATTATTCCGGTTATTCTCCCGTCCTCGACAAGCAGGGATTCAACCAGCGACTGCTTTATCTCGAGGTTGGGCTGCAGCTCGAGCCTGTGCTTCATCAAAGTCCGATACCGGACTTTATCGTTCTGAGTGCGCGTCCCACGGACAGCCGGGCCCTTTTTCGTGTTCAGCCATCGAAACTGAATCGCCGTCAGATCGGATACCTTGCCCATCTCGCCGCCGAGTGCATCGATTTCGCGAACTAGGTGGCCCTTGCCGATGCCGCCCACCGAAGGCGAGCAGGGCATGTGCGCAACCGTGTCGAGGTATATGGACAAAACAAGCGTCTTACAGCCCAAACGCGCTGAGGCGAGTGCGGCTTCACAGCCGGCGTGGCCCGCCCCGACTATTATCACATCGTATTTTCCTGCCATCCCGTAACCAACTTCGACTGAAGCAAATAGTCTACTATTCTTCTCTGATTTCTCTACGTTGAGGAGAACTTTTACGATCCGCTTGCCGGTTCTTGTATTCGGCGCAATCTGCGGCAGCCTTTAAATAAATATCGTTAGTACATTTTGCACCAAGAGTTGAACTCATCAAATAACTATTTTACTAATACGACAAAAAAGCCGGAATTTAAAGTTCTTAAGTGCCCCGAATTCAATTAAGATGAAAAATGGGTCGGAATTTTTGAAGTGTTCCATTTTGAGACACAGGGAATGCATATAATCCGAAGTGAGTCATTATGCAACATCGGACAGACGATCTGGAGCAAAAATCATTCCTGATCTGTTAAGTTCTGTTAACCGACGGGTCAATAGCAGCAGTTGCCGGTCAGGTGTAATTCTTCGAACTTCGGGAGTGCGAGCAAGGTTTGTAAGTCAATCAGGGTCGATATGTGCTGTTCCAGGCCTGAAAATCTCATGATTTGAAGCATCATGCCCGATAAACTCTATCGCGACTACAATTCCTATCTCCGGGAGACCTTCGGTTGCCGGGTGCAAAAAATAACGCTGGATGCCGGCCTTACCTGTCCCAATCGGGATGGTTCCGTGGGCGTCGGCGGGTGCATCTACTGCAACGAAAAAGGTTCGGGGACCGGAGCATCACGCACATTATCCATATCCGGGCAGATCCGGTCCGGCAAGGAGAGACTTTCCCGCAAGTACAAGGCCGGGAAATTCATCGGCTACTTCCAGTCTTTTTCCAACACTTACGCGCCCCTTCCGAAACTTGCCGGGCTTTATGAGGAGGTCCTGGAAGATCCGGATGTCGTCGGGCTCAGCATAGGTACCCGACCGGACTGCGTTGCGGACGATGTGCTCGATTATCTGAAAGAACTTTCCCGGGAGCATCTGATCTGGCTGGAATATGGACTCCAGTCTGCCAACGACCGCACGCTCGAAATCATTCACCGGGGGCATGACTCCAGAGCTTTCGTAGACGCAATGGCGCGTACGCGCGCTCGAGATATTCCCGTTTGTGCTCACGTCATTCTCGGGCTTCCGGGGGAAAGCCTCGAGGACATGCTGAACACAGCCCGCTTCCTTGGCCGGCACGGCGTTCGGGGGGTGAAAATTCACCTGCTCTACGTGGTCAGGGGAACGAAGCTTGACGAACTTTACCGGTCAGGGGCCTACTCGTGCCTTTCCCGGGAACAGTACGCGGAAGCGGTCGGAAAATTCCTCGCCTTGCTCCCGCCCGACATGGTCATCCAGAGGCTGACGGGAGATCCGCACCCGGACGAACTGGAAGCGCCGCTCTGGGCTTTGGAGAAAGCGCGGAACCTCAAGGCGATAGTCGAGTATATGGAGAGGGAGAGTCTTTTCCAGGGTAAGAATTACAGCCCCCGGTAACCCTCGATGTTGTTGCTTTAAGGAAATACGCCGCTGGTTCCCAAGGTTCGCCTTGGGGATCCCGTCCCGGCAGGCTCCATAATCCTCTTTTCTTATTGAAAAGTCTCTTTTATATTCGGGCGGAACCATTCCCAACCCAATTGGAGTCCCGATGGGCATCACCGTCAAACAGGCGTCGAAACTTCTCAAAATGACTGAAGACGAGGTCATGGAACTGGTTTCGGCGGGCAAACTGAGTTCAGAGCGCAAAGGAAAACGCATGAGCATAGACGAGGACAGTGTGAATGCGCTTCTGCCGGAGCCCAAACAGGAAGCACCGCCTGCTCCTTCTAAGACTCCTCGCCAGATGTCTTTTCCGGAAATGATGCTGCGGCCCCTGGCGGAGCGCCTTTCGGTTCTCGAGAAGACGATTTCGGAGAAGCTCGATCTTGCCGAGGAAAACAGGCGCCTGACCAAGGAGTCCTGGCAAAAGGACCAGGAAATCGCAGCCAGGGATGTTGAGATCGAGAAGCTCAAGCGCGACCTGCTCTATCAAAAGCGGCTGCTGGAGAAGGAAATCGAGGACCGCATGCAGGTTCTCGAAGAAAAGGCGGCGTTCATGGATCGGGAACTTACCGAGAGGATTGCGCGTGAGCGTGACGAATTTGAAAACAGACTGTTAATAGAAAGGAGTGCCTGGTCGGACCGGCTTGCCCGGGAGCAGGAGCGGTATGCCGCAAGTCTGGCCGAGTTGCAGAACAGGGCAGGCTTCTGGACGCGGCTCGTGAGAATGCTCACCTGGAGTTGAGACCCCGAGACAGGACATAAAACATGGAATTTTCGAACCCCGAAACTGAGAAAATGCGCAAACGGCTGATCGAACTCATCCTGGAATATGTCTTCCAGTACTCCGAGGAGCCCAGATTCAAACTGGTCCACGGGGGTATGAGCCAATTCTATTTCAACTGCAAGCGAATCACTCTAGACCCCGAGGGGCAGTTCCTGATCGGGAATATCGTCTACGAGGCGGTTTGCGAACTCGGGATAAAAGGCATCGGCGGACTCACCCTGGGCGCCGACCCGATTGCGAATGCGGCTTCCTACACTTCCTGGCTGAAAGGACAGCCCTTTCAGTCCTTTGTTGTCAGAAAAACCCAGAAGGACCATGGAATAGCCGTCCCCATCGAGGGCAAAGTGAAGGCCGGGGATCGTGTTGTCGTTGTGGACGATGTTGTCACGACCGGCGGTTCAACCCTGCAGGCAATCGAAGCATGCCGAAAAGGCGGCCTGGACATTGTTGGCGTCGTGGCCCTGGTCGACCGCCAGGAACTGAACGGCCGGGAGAATATCGAAAAAGAAGTCTCCAACTTCAGGGCGCTCGTTACGCGTGATGAGGTGATGAAAGCGTACAGGAAGTTATGATCTTTGTCTTGAGGGTCCCCCGATTTTTGATTTGCGACGCTCGGACATGTCTCCCAGAAGTGCCGGGCATGGGAAGCCGGTAGACGATATATATCCCCGGCGTTGGCTTTACAGTTGTGCCGGTTCCCAAGGTTCGGGGGCTGTTGCGCGAATGGAGACGGACTTGGTTCCAGCACATTTTTCAACGGAGCCCCCAATCCCGTCATCCCGGCATTGCTTTTGAGCCGGGATCCAGGGTTTTTAAAGCTTTGAATTCACAATCAATCCGCCCCCAATAGCCTGGTTTCCGGTATAAACCCGTCCTGATCGAAGAGACGGGCCGGAATGACGACACCGGTCTCTACGAATCATTCGAGGCTGCCATTCTTTCGGTCTGAAAAGAAAGCAGCGTTTTCCTACTTGTCTGCTCGGGACGGGATACTTCAGAAACCACTTCGTCGCATCCCTTTCGTTTTTCCTCTTGCGCTTCGCGCCCGGATACCGAATCCGGGCCACCCATCTTTTTAGCAATGCCGGAATACAACCCGCCATGCCAATTCTTTTACTCTCTTCTCCCAGAAAGTCATGGTCGGGTTCGCCATTTCAATAATTGAACAGCATCGACACCCTCACCGGAATTCAAGATTCAGAATTTTTTTTAACCCTGAAGAACCTTGATAGACTTTGATAAAGCATGAATAACCTTGAACGGAAGAGATTTGCAGCCCTGATAAACCTTGACGCAGGCCTTACACCGGTTTGACAAAGGTTGAAATGGGTTGAAAAAGCCTGACGCACAGGAAGGGATTTCCCGCACTTCGTCCGCATTATTATGTCAAAGAACAACCGGGAAATAGAGATCTTTCCCGGGGCAAAACCCTCCCCGGAATTCAAGTTCAGAATTTTTTAACCCTGAAGAACCCTGATAGACTTTGATAAAGCATGAATAACCTTGAACGGAAGAGATTTGCAGCCCTGATAAACCTTGACGCAGGCCTTACACCGGTTTGACAAAGGTTGAAGCGGGTTGAAAAAGCCTGACGCGCAGGAAGGGATTTCCCGCCGGTTCAGCCTTCGTCCGCATATTGTGTCAAAATATTATGTCAAAGAACAACCGGGAAAAAGAGATCTTTCCCGGGGCAAAAATATTCCACCGCTGAATGCTCTGAGCGGGCCGGCAGGCTGTACTACTAATGTCGTTTTCTTGTTTTTTGAACAAGATTTTTTATGCTGCCTGTGTTAACTCGTTTAATATCAAACTACTAGGTACACTTTAAGCCGAGGAGAACTGAACGGACTTTCGTGTGTTTCGTACTCGTATCGCTCATCAAAAAAACGATGGGTTGCGCTCCGAGACCGTGTCGTAACCGACCTGGGTTGAGATGGTTTTCATCGACAAAACGACACGGCCTCTCCGCTCCACCCATCCTGATCCCATTGTTTTCTTTCGTGATTTTCGTGCCTTTCGTGGTTGAGAGCCTTTGTCTTTCGTATTTTGGTTGCGGCTGTGCTGCCCCAAGTATTCCCCGGCCGCCCATTCGTCCGCGCAGCGAAACCGGACGGCATAGCTGGGATCCTTACGCAGTCGCGCACATCGCGAAGGCCTGTACATATGTTGCCCGGATGCGACGCACTTTCTCCCGGATTTTTCGCCTGGAACCGTCTCGAACCCGGCGGGGACAAAGGACTTTTTCGGACGTGAACCGTTTACTGCCGCACCCCCAGCGCCCTTTCGACCTCTTCGACAAGCTTTCGGGTTTCTTCCGGGCCCAGAGACGAAACCTTTTCATCCCCGGCGTCATCCTTCCGGGCCTGAGCTACTCCGGAGAAGAGCTCCAGGATGCGCGCCAGGTTGATCTCCCCGATCCGGATCGTCCCCTCGGCCAGCCCGGTCGCCGCCGATGCCATGATCCATCCGAGGAGGCCTTTTATGCTCTCTTCCGGCGGTTGCCCGGCAAATCCGGCAATGACCTGCGACAGGTTGCATCTCGACTCATAAAGCCTGCGCTCCCTGCGAACCGCCCGGTGATAGCCGGCAATCGCCTCATGGCTCAGGCTCATTCCGCGTGCTTTGACCATTTCGGACGCCTCTTTCAAAGAGAGCGTCCCGGAGTCGAGCCCGTCCACGATTTCATCCTGCAGTTCTGCCGGAAGAGTCAGAA
This sequence comes from Pseudomonadota bacterium, assembly GCA_023416335.1. The sequence goes on from JAEZHY010000015.1 coordinate 10,865, forward strand.
AACTGAACCTCGGCTTCTTTTGCGCTGAGAGAAGTAATTCGCGATGATTCATTTCCGTTACTCCCTGTTAATGTCACGCGAAGACGCGAAGGCCGCCAAGATGAATACCGGAAGGCACGTCCCCCCGTTTCCTTGCGCCTATGCTTCACTTGCGAGAGCCATAGCATGCGGTTGTTTCAAGTAGGGAAAAAGTAGTTGGGCGTGATCTAATTAAAATCAGGATGGGATCATGCCTGGAGACTGGGTAAGGTGAGGATATAGGAGAGGTATCTGGAGTTCTTCCTTTTCATCTAAACCGTAATCAGCAGCCCGCCGGAATCCGCGCGGTTGCCATTTTATGAGCTATTGCAGACAAGCGAAAATGGCAAGCTGGTTGAGTACGCTGGCGCAATATTGTACCTTACATAACCTTTTTGAAGCTGACTTTCCAGCCTCTATTAACATCCCTTACTTTCTAATTTATTCCGATGTTTTCCTACGTCGCCGCCCATACCAAAGTCGATTTCTAAATTATGATTCCTCTTAGCCGCGTATGCCGAATACTGCTCTAAAGGAAATCTCTGAAGTAAACCATCGAACGTCGAAAGATGACCCTTGTTCTCAATTGCCGTTGAGAGAATTAGTATGTCATTAGTTGAATTACAAAAAGACTCTTTTGTTTAATGGATCATTGTGAAGTCATATAGTAGTCCAAATGCTAAATCGATAGTGCTAATGGTGAGTGGATAACATCGTACATCATTGTCAATTAAGTAAAAGAGGCTGTTTTTAAGGGTTTTTTGCGTTTTCTTATCTAAATGTTGTATTGATTGAAAGATAAGTTTATGGAGTTTGTCATTGATCACATGAGCTAAGGCTTTACTGCCATATTCTGTGAAGTTACCTTTACTGGTATCGGGGACATATGGTCAAAACAGGCCGCAATGAACAAAAAAGCATGGTTCATAATAAGCGGACGCGGTTCCTCTTCCGGTTGAGCGGGCTTTGTATCGATAATTGACGTAGAGGTCTGCCTGGGAGTATAGGTGGACTCACGAAATTCTAGCTCAAAAAGGATATCGCATGGAGGCTTGAATGGGCAAATGGGTTCGGGTGAGAATATTAGTCGGAGTCATTATGAGAGCTACACTTTTGCTGTTTTTCGCTTTCATTTTTTTACGTTCAAGTGCCCTTGCGACTAAAGCCAAATTGCCTCCGATCACGGAAGAAACAGTCTCTGGTACGTGGGAAGCAGTGTCCACTGACCTATTTGCTGATTTCTACGTGATTAAGATCTCCAGAGATGGTACATCAATGCTGGCTTGGGGAAGATATCCTAACTCCAGCCTTGTCTGTATTCTCCAGTCCCTTGAGGTGAAAAACGGTATGGTGAAATTCATTTTCAAAGAATCACCATTCAAACCGTCCACCTACATTGATAACGGGATTCCACATAAAAGGACAGGTATCGTTAGAGTTGAGGGTGAAGGTGTTGCTGGGAAAGGCCTGGGAGCTTTTGAGGAAAATGGCGTACTGGATGTGAAATTGATTCTGGAACCAGACTCACCGATACAGTCTGTCACAAAACTTAAATTCACGAAAGGCGAGCCTTCCCTCATGGAAGCACTTGAAGAAGTCTCGAAAGCTGCTTACCAGGCACTCAAAACCGAACAAAGCCAGGGGAAATAGATAATAACACCATCAGTGTGTCTCCACCTCCTGACAGCTTGCCACTATGTTGAGTTATTCCGAAGTCATAAAAGGACAACTATGTGCCTGAAGGGCTTCGCGGGTGAACGTAGCCGACGGCCGTGACCGTTCCTGAATCTTTGCGCCGGAGATCGCCCCAAAACCCGCGTAGTTGATGGGGAGAGAGAATTCCTTCGGATCGTGGACCGTTTACTGCCGCACCCCCAGTGCCCTTTCGACCTCTTCGACAAGCTTTCGGGTTTCTTCCGGGCCCAGAGACGAAACCTTTTCATCCGCGGCGTCATCCTTACGGGCTTGGGTTACTCCCGAGAAGAGCCCCAGGATGCGTGCCAGGTTGATCTCCCCTATCCGTATCGTCCCCTCGGCCAGCCCGGTCGCCGCCGATGCCATGATCCATCCGAGGAGGCCTTTTATGCTCTCTTCCGGCGGCTGCCCGGCAAACCCGGCAATGACCTGCGACAGGTTGCATCTCGACTCATAAAGCCTGCGTTCCCTGCGAACCGCCCGGTGATAGCCGGCAATCGCTTCGTGGCTCAGACTCTTTCCGTGTGCCTTGACCATTTCGGACGCCTCTCTCAAAGAGAGCATCCCGGAGTCGAGCCCATCCACGATTTCATCCTGCAGCTCCGCCGGAAGCGCGAGAAAACTAAACCTCGGCTTCTTTTGCGCTGAGAGAAGCAATTCCCGATGATTCATTTCCGTAACTCCCTGTTGTTGTCACGCGAAGACGCGAAGGCCGCGAAGATGAAATGCTGGAGCGAGACGGCCTCCGTTTCCCCGCTCCTATGCTTCACTTACGGGAGCCATAACATACGGTCGTATCAAGTAGGGAAAAAGTAGTTGGGCGTGATCGAATTAAAATCAGGAATGGGATTCATGCCTGGAATTGAGTGAGGTGGGGGTATGAGAGCCGAACGTTGATTTGTTGAGTTTCCAATTTGCCGGGAGGCTATTCCATGGTTGAAACCATCGGGGAGATTTCCGGCTTGGTGTGGATCAGAAAGCACACCAGCTTTGCCCATTGGGTATTCCAGGACTTGCGATCAGGTGGAAGCTTTAGGAGGGGCTGATCCAGCGCCATGTCAGGCAAACGAAAATAGGGCAAAAATGGGGTCATCGAGTTCATGATTCCGGACACTTATCGATACAGGCATATGACTTTCATTTATAAAATCGGAAATTTGGCTTGGTCAGACCCCGTTCATGTGCCGTTCATGTTTTCTGATGTTTCGTGAGATTATGCCGAAGTGCCTTCTCCAGTTCGGACTGGTGCTCGCATGATTAATTATTTATTTTTTTGCAGCAATAATATTCATCCAATGATTATTCCTGATCGGTTCCAAATGGAAGGATTTATCTTGAATTATATATCCGACTCTGACCAACTCTCCAATAATTTCCTCCTCGGTCCAATGCTTTCTATATCTTAGGACGGTTCTGCCCCTAAAATTTTTCTCAGAAAATCCCTCCCGTGGTTCCTCGGATACAGTCGTTGCCAGGAATAGTGCCCCATTAGGGACAAGCATATTAAATGCTTTTTCAAGAAACCTAATCGCCTCACTCTTAGGAAATAAATGAATAATAGCTCTTGCAATGATTCCCTCAAAACTGCTGTCACTGAATCTGATATCGAGAAAATTCCCTTGAATAAGGACCGCCTTGGGACATATTTCATGTGCAACTTCGATCATTTTGGCTGATATGTCTACACCAATTGTGAATAGTCCCAATTCGACGAATTTCTGGAGATTAGCACCAGATCCAATACCAATATCCAATAGTCTCATTGGAATGGAAAAATTATCACACAAGTATGTTTTAAATGGGGCTAATACTGCCTCGTCAATATCAAGATAAACGCTGATAGCTTCCTTATATGCTTCAGCAAGATTATCATATGCCCTTTCATTAACAGCCAAGTAATTATCCATTATTGCGATCCGACCATCTTGTTATATATTTAAACGCTTCAATTGACATTACTGCTAAAGGCTCGGAATAGATGCGACTGATGCTCTCTCTTCCGAAACAACCTTTTTCAACATTCCGAATTGGATCTTCAATAGACTTATTTCCAGGTCATCGATTTCCTTTAGTAATGTAGGAATATACGCGATCAACATAAGGCACTGTACGACGGCAAGCAAAGGGATAATTTTAAGCCATATCAATGGCTCAGTTCGGAGAAGGTCTGTGGGCACTAAATTCAATGATATCAGGCAAAGCACATACCCTACCAGCGGAGCAATGAGTCCATTCTCCATTCTTACATAATAATAAGAATAGCGACTTGTGATTTCTTCTGAAATCCGCTCAAGATTCAGTTTTGCACTCCCTGACAAATTATTATCAAACACAAGATTAGTGTATTCAACATCAAATGATTTAACTAGCACTAATATTGATTGACACTTATCGTCATGAAGGTTAATCTTACAGTCATTGCAAATCTCTCTAAGGACTTTCAAAACCTTGCGTTCTCCAAATCCAAATAGTCGGTACTGTCGAAATGGAGAGAATAGTGTAATGCATATTTGATGGATGTAAATTGTTATAGGCAGAGCAAATACTATAGTAGATATGAAAACTATGGTTATTTTATGAAAATTCAGGCTGGCAACGAACTCTGATCGGAGGTGGGGAAATAAAAAAAGCACTGCCCATAGCAACGCACTTATACCTGAAAACTCAAAACGCAAAAATCTTTTCATGATCGACGATCTCCCTATCCTTTTGTCTACTTAGAAAGATAGCGGCCAAAATTTGAAAGAATGGCCCCAAAGCATCGGCCTTGTTTTAGGATGGAGTTTGGTCTCACCGATCGATTTCCGAACTTGATCCATTCAAGCCAACTTTACATATCACACGAATAGTCCTATTCGAAATGCAATTCTTATTTTTGTCGGTAACCTGCCCAACAAAGTCCAGCCTTAATCGAAATCGTCGAAGACAGCCACGGTTTGAGGACGCAACATCAGGATCAGCCAGTTCCCTGCAACCTGACTAATTCTTGCCTACTTTTCAGTTGCGCAGGATCGTCCAATCCAGAATACTAACACAGGATTGATTTAAATGGGGAATCCAAAGAGGAGGCTTCTGTAACAACTGATTATCTTGTGGATGCCCCCAACCCTTATACTTTGCGGCTTAACAGTTTCGGGAATCAAATCACACGGAATCGGTGGTCGCAATCATCGAAAAATGCATCTGAGTTGAAATGTTTTCCCATTTGTCATGTTCATGTGTCGTGATATGTTAGATATGCAAAACATGATTTAGATGAGAGCAACCCATGATTAGAAGGGGGTATGCCTTCCCTGAAACTGATTCTGGTGGTGATCGATCTACCCTATAAATCGAGCTAGGCATTCAAGACACTGTGCGGGAGGAGAAGAAAGCATCCAATTAAAAGGAGGAGGATCATGCCAGGCACAAAGAATGTATTTATTTCTCATGTCCATGAAGACGACGACCTTCTGCCGGGGCTAAAAGCTCTCGTCGGAAAAGCCGGAATGGAAGTTCGGGATGGCTCAATTAACAGCGACAAGCCAAACCAGGCCCATAGTGAAGAATACATAAAGCGTGAGATCCTGGCACCTAGAATTGAGTGGGCCAGCACCCTTGTGGTTCTGATAAGCAAAGATACCGCTACCAGCGAATGGGTCAACTGGGAGATAAATTGTGCAGCAAAGCTGGGCAAGAGGGTCGTTGGAGTGTTTGCCCGAGGGGCAACAGATGCGGACATCCCGGAAGAGTTGCAACGGTGCGGTGATGCTGTAGTGGTTGGCTGGAATGGTCAGCGGGTTGTGGATGCAGTAGAGGGAAAGATCAGCACTTGGGATAATCCCGAAACTGAAGAGCCGAGGACGCCGGTTTGGCGTATAGGGCGGGTATGCCAATAAGACTTTTCTCCTATGTTGTAAGGAGGGATTTCGGATTCGCGCCGAATCCATTCTACGGTTGGTGCACTCTCGCAACCTGCAAGCCGAGAATTCGGAAATCAGCACAGATCGGTGACTGGATTATGGGGACCGGGGGAGCTGACTATGATTTGAGGGGGAACCTCATTTTTGCGATGCAAGTTAGCGAAATCATGGGTTTTGATTCCTACTGGTCGGATTCGAGGTTCGCACCGAAAAAACCGGTCCTGAATGGAAGTTTAAAGCAGGTCTATGGCGATAACATTTATCATCGTCAGGGTGATTGCTGGGTCCAGGCCGATTCTCACCACAGTCTTGAAGGAGGTTTGCCTAACGAGTCCAATATCAGAAGGGATACACAAACCGATCGAGTGTTGCTTTCAACTCGGTTCGTGTACTTTGGGGCTACTGCCCCAGTCATACCGGTTTCCCTATGTTCCTGCAGCCCTACAGGAAAATACCTTTGTTGTCCTGGGGTAGGGGAGCGAATATTTTCCGACTCACTAGTGATCGACTTTGAAAAATGGTTAGTGGATTGCGGTAAGTGGGGGATTCAGGGACTGCCCTGTGAGTTCAGAAATCATCCGCGAGTAACCGTATGAAAATCAACCTGGACTCCCGATGGAGTGAAGAGACCAGCAGATGCTCTTCTCGGATCAGATCAGATATGCTGCTTGGAAACCTTCCGGTGACCACTTGACTGAGGTTTATCGCCATCGTTCATGATGCAATCCGGATCGGGTACTCCGGAGAGCTTGCCCAACGTCAAATATTTTTGGGCAGGGCACCCTGTGCCGCATTTTTTTAGCATTTTGCAGTCAGTACAACGTGCCTCTGGAGCATCCCTCCTCAATCCCCGGAGGAGCTTAAGGTAGGGAGAAAATCTCCAAGTTTCACCCAATGACCATTTGCTCAATGTGGAATATCGGTCAGTTCCGACCACATCCTCAGCATTTAGATTCTTAAATGCATCACAGGGAACTATCGCCAAATCCGGCCGCACTACAAATCGGTCCCGGCCCGCTCCGCACTCCGACTTGTTGCTTATGCCTAAAAAACTGTATGGTGAACCGGTCCTGATCGTATACCCCGACTCTCGTAAATTCAAAATTGTTTCCCGAAGTTCAGCAGTCTGGGAACGATTTAGCCTATTGTAAGTCTCCGCCTTGCCTCGACCATGAGGAACAAAACGGAGGACACTCGTGCAAGTAGCGCCAAGCTCGCAAGCAAGCTCAGCAACTGCTGTGAGTTCACGGTAATTTATTGCAAGCGGCACAAAATGAGCTTCTATCGATATCTCTTCGTCACGAGCGAAGTTCATTGCGCTCACAATAGCATCGAAACTTCCCTTCACGCGAGTTATTGATTCGTAGGTCTCTGCTGAAGCGCCATGCAGGCTAAAAATCAATCGATCAATTCCGGCTTTTCTAAGATTTCGGATTTTCTTCTTTGCTTCCAAAACGTTACCCGAACTATAAACCGCCACCTTAAATCCAAGTTTTGATGCCTTTTCAACGGCTTCTTCGAGAAAAGCAACCAATAGTGGTTCACCGCCGGAAAAAGCTACATCCCTTGCTCCAGCCTCTGCTGCCTCAGCAATTATCCGTAGGCAATCCTCCCTAGAGACCGTGGCAAGATTGTCCATACCGGCACTACTGGAGCAATGCCGACACGAAAGCATACAACGGTGTGTCAGTTCAAATTTGAATTCCCTGAGTTGCGGCTCCAGCATAAGTTGCCCTCATAATTAATGTCAGTAGGCAGCCAAGCTTCCGGAAATACGTTCATTGGTGCCCCACTTTGGAGGGTACCAATACTCGACGGGAGTTGATTTGGGGCGAAACACGCGCTTCATTTTGTGTCTTCCGTTGCCTGCGAGTTCAGGGAATCGAACTCTAGCGTATTTGTCTATTTCACAAAAGAGATTTTGGCAATCAATCAATTGCAGAGGACGACCCCACAGATCCGGGAATTTTAAATTGCGACATTTAAATTCTTCGGCTTGAACCTCCGTAACCGCCTTTATTATATCCGACTCAGTGAGGCCCTGAGTATCCGTGAAACATTTTGAAATTCCGCTCCGGGCCCCGGGACCCGGAACAACAAATTCGCATTCAGAGAAGTTAACAAAAGCAGAATAATTAAGATCAATGCAATACTGATAGGCAAGAAAATCGCCTATTGTCGGATAGGAACGCAAAAGAAAAAAGATCTCATTTAAGCTGCCTGCAGAGCAAATACGATCCGCTAGGCCATCCTTCATCATCAGAGCCAATAAGTGAAGATGCATTTCGTGTTTTGATGCTGTTTTCAGAAATGATCCTCCAGAAGGCATTATATAGGCACCAGAGTAAATCTTTTTTCCCGAAAGTTTCGATTTTTGAAGGACGTCAGCATAAGCCCGTGAGGAGAAGTCACGCCAGGTTATTTCACCAAATTCTTTGACAAGTATCTCCCAAGTTTCGATTTTGTTGAAAAACTTAAACAGGAGAATTCGAAATACTGTCTCAATCGGTGAAGGGTCTCCAGAGTAAATAACATTTCTTATCAAGTATTGACTCACCCTGTCCGAGGCTCTGTATGCGTTTGTAAAACTGTATCGAGCCAAAACTTCATCTTCAGTCCAAGGTGCAAGCTTTCCCGAAAGCCGCCGGAAAAAAATTTTTTGCCGTTCGACAGCGAATCGCCAATAGGCATCATAGACCGGAGTGACCCGTAATCTCGATCTGAACAGAAAGCTGGGGCCAGTTTTCGAGTACACATTCTCAGGGTTTCCGG
>JAEZHY010000062.1 GCA_023416335.1 Pseudomonadota bacterium
CTCCCAATCCGACGGCTGAAGGAACCTGTTCGGACTCGGTCAGGTAGAATGCCAGATCCTCGGCGATTTCGCTTGTGTAGAGCTGTACCGTTCCCCTGTAGGGCTCCTTTAGCCGAAGATCTTTGGTTACGGTCAGGAAGCCCGCGCGGCCAAGGGCCCCGGCCACGTCGAACTTGCCGTTTCGCGGCGGCAGATCGGCTTTGCGATCCCCCACCGTACCCCGGACCGTTCCGTCGCTGTCGGCCTCTACCAATATTTTCCTCAGAGGACCGTTTCCTTCAAACTTGAGCGCTATCCGCTGGCCGGTCTTAAGGAGGGCTCCCATCAAAGCGCCTCCAGTGAGGGCCCGCCCCAGGGCGGCGATGGCGGTCGGCGAAGTTTCCTGTTGCCGGCTCACTTCGTTGACAAGTCTGGTGGTTGCGCAAGCCAGGCCGCGTACGTGGCCCTTTCTGGTAACTGCTCGAATCAGGTAGTCTTCCATGAAATAATGCCCCTATCCCCAATCAGAAGTCTTTCGCCGGCTTCGCCGAGGGCTGATTATAAGACTCTAAAAGGCAGTATGAAATCATTTGTTTCATCACCAATGATAAAATTTTCAATGAAGACGGCAAGATACCATGTAACGATCGTCGGCATCCGGCAAATCGCCGATCGCAGGAGGGCCGACTTGGTATTTTCAACAATTGCCCGGGCTAAAGCCGTTGCGAGTGGGCAAAACCAACCCCCTGGAGAGCCTCCAGGGGGCCGATGATGAAAAAACGTCATAACGGGTTTGTTGCAGTCATGAGTTCAATTAAGGCTCTCGGACTTCGCAAACTTGATCTTCCCCTCCGGATCATTGGAGGGTACATGACTCCTGGTCTCCAGCCGATCGTCATGATCCACACAGTTCGCAACTTCACCAGCCTTCACAAAGTTAGCATCGTGTAAACTATCCATCGAGCAAAGATGCCTGTTGCCGGACTCGTCTCTAGCCCAAATCAGTATATCCGGTTTCATATCGATACCTCTTATGGTTCGCCGTAAATGGAAGCCGGCGTATTTGTACTGTGATTATGCCTGGTTAGCTAAAGCTATCAACGATCCTTACGGACCCGGTCATTATTTGTTGTAAATATCAAGATTCTTATTCGCCGGAGCGGTGTCAATAGCCAAAAGGATGAACTCGTGTCCGCGAAGGGGGCTGCCGGCAACCGGGGGGGAGCCGCTATGGTCCGTTGGGGTGAGTCCCCTTTCCGATGGCTGTATCGTGCTCGAAGTTCGGATCTGAACAAGTCGGAAATCATGTGCATTTTTCTTTGGAAAAGAATACCTTGACGAGATTCATTCTCTTCAAGTAGTAAGTAGAAGTTGTCGATTTGCTCATAAGTGAGCAGTGACTGCCGCCGACTGATGGAATGTGGATGCGGGTAATCTGTTCTTGTTGATTCAGGGGTAGGCGATGAGTGTGAAGGATATGGGGGAATTTCGCGAGAAGAGGGCAAAAGAGAAGTTTGAAAGAGATGAAGCCGCCTGTCAATTCATTATTGATATGTGGCGCGAGGCGGTTGAGAAGGAGCGATATCTGCCATGGGAGCTTTCCATTAAGCTGATCGAGCAGATAATGCTCGACCATGGAATCAGGATGGGGGACCTGGCCAAAAATCGGCTCCCGTAACTTGCTCCAAATGCTTCGAGGATTTACTTCCGGCACGGACTGCAAGGCGGTTTTATCTTTGGATAAGAGCGATTCGGCATCGTCTCTTTCAATCCCGGGTACGTATGAGCAGACCTACCGGATGAGTAAAAAGCTGAAACATATTTATACGATTGGACATTCGACCCTCGATATCGACATCTTCATAGGCAGATTGAAAACACGAGGAGTCCGACTGCTGGCCGATGTGAGGACAGTGCCCAGATCGAGATTCAACCCGCAGTTCAACAGGGATACTCTCCCCGGCGACCTTGCCGGTGTGGAGATCGAATACGAATATTTTTCAGCCTTGGGAGGTTTTCGACATTCGAAGTTGAGCAATTCACCGAACACTGGATGGCGCTCGAAGACGTTCAGGAACTACGCGGATTACATGATGACCGGGCAGTTTCGAGCCGGCCTCGACCTACTTATTGCGGCAGCCATGGATAAGTGCACGGCAATAATGTGCGCAGAGGCGGTCCCCTGGCGCTGTCACCGCAATCTCATAGCAGATGTTCTAACAATCCGTGGATTCCGTGTGATGCACATAATGAGCGATAAAAGTTTATACGAACATAGCGTTACTCCCTGGGCGCATGTTTCAGGCATGGAAATTACATACCCGGGGCTCCAGGCCTGAATCGTTCCCGGCCGGTTCATCTCATGCATATCAAGCATCGATGCGCATGCCCGGGTAAGGCCGCGGCAAAACATCACATTCCGTCAACCCCCGCTGCGTGTTAACTCCAACGTTTTGTTATCATGAAAGGTATTGCAGAGTAGTGACTCTGCCGGATTGTTGACATCTTTCGAAATCTTATTTAGCTTACTTTATAAAGAAGTGGGGAGGATAAGGATTGAGAAAGACAATTCCGATTATTGTTATTGTGCTTTTGTTCGCTTCTCTTTATACAAACATGGCACGAGCTAGAGAACCAAACATTTACGACAGGTTTGAAAGACAACAAAGGCGGATCGACCGTGGAGTAGATGAAGGGCTCCTGAGACCCGGAGAAGCGGAACGTCTTCGCGACAACGTACATCGCGTCCAGCATGATTTTGAAAGAACATGGAGAGAAGGATACCTGGACCGCCGTTCCATGGAACGGTTCAATAGAGAGTTGGATGATAACAGTAGAGAAATCGACAGGCTAACGCGCAGACAGGAAAACCTGGGCAGCACGGTGGAACGGTTTCTTAATCGAGAACTTAATGAACACAGATAGTTACTACAATTGATCGTTGGAGCAAAGATTGCGTAATGAGTCTTTGCTCTATTCACAAATGGAATTCGTTAATCCTGCATCGGACCAGGAATATATTTATCGTCAATTGACTTCGACTACTCGACCTCAACCTGTCATGAATCCAAGCAGCTATGAGCGACAGGCTCGCATCCGACATATCCATGATTTCCGGGTCGTGTGTAGCGGATGGTGCATTGCCGGTCTCGGCTCAAATCGGGCATCATTTGGACCAGCTTCCGGGCATTGAGTGAATCGGGGTGGGGTTCATTGGCAGGGAGGATATCCGGGGAGTGGGCAATTGGGCGCGTGAAAGCAGCACATTGGGTTTCGCCTCGGGAGAGTTCTCCCGGCAGCTCCGGCCCGATGCACCTAAACCGATATTCTCAAGCAACCCCTCGATGCTCCACCAATGGAATTTCAGGCCTGATTCTATATTCCAAAACATACTCGACCAGCATCGCCTTAATGATCTCCTAAAAATGATGGATAGGCCCCTCCTTTATTATTGACAAACAATTGGTACTATGATCGGATGATTGGAAGATCGGACAAACTATGGTGCTGGTTTGCCCGGCCTTGGCGGGGGAGACGGCAGCGCGGAAGGCACACAGCCTCTGCGCCATTTCTCTTGAGACAATCTGATAACTGAGCCTAGGAGGGACCTGAATTTAAGTGATTTGAAAGTTGAATTTTCCTGCTTCGGTGCAAAGGTGCTTCGCTCCAGGAAACCGAAGAACCAAATTTTTCGCCCGTCCTCGTTCAAGCCAGGCAGTTGCATGTATAGGAAATCCGGTGCTGCGGTTCCGGATGGTGCGATATCATGACAGGGCAGAGTGCATGTACGGTGGCTTTGCTCAATTCGTTGATATCGGGCACCGAAGTGCTCCGCCGGAGAAACAAGCGACATTCCCTTTTTGTTCCGTGAAAGGAGGCTACATCAATGCTAGTCGGAAGAGCCAAGTCAGTCTTTGTCTGCATAGCGATCGCGATGTTTTTGCTCAGCCCGCTGGGTTCCAATGCCGGTGCCGCCGACCAGAAAGGAAAGATCCCGACCGACCCGATCAAAATAGGCTTTGTGGTTCCAATGTCGGGAGTTGCCGCCACACTTTCACCTAACGCCGACATCAACGCCGAACTGGCCGTAGAATACATAAACAAGCATGAAGGCGGCATCCTTGGCCGTCAGGTAAAAGCGATAATCTACGACGAAAAGAATGCTCAGACTACGGTCGAGTTGTTCGGCAAACTTGTCGAAAATGACAAAGTCGAGGCAATACTGGGATGTCTCTCCTCCAGCACCGGCCTGGCCGCCGCCCCCAAGGTCGAGGCGCAGTGGAAGATCCCGACCCTGCTCCTCGAATCCACTACAATGGCTCTGTTCACCAAAACCATTCCCAATCCGAAGTATGTATACAGAATAGGGCCTGACGACGTAATGCAGTCGATTGCACACGTAACCGCAATCCTCAAAGAAAAGCCCGACCTGAAAACGGTCGCGATCGGCGCTCCGGATTATGAATGGGGCCACGATGTTGTGAAACGTTTCCAGGAAATCATGCACAAGTTTAAGCCAGACGTGAAGTTTGTGTATGTTTTCCATCATCCGTTCGGAGAAGCGGGTCCCAACTTCGCAGCTTACATCACCAATGTCATGCAGCAAAAACCGGACGTATACGTTGGTTACTCGTGGGGTTCGGACGGCGTTGCCTGGCATAACCAGGCCGAAGCGATGGGACTCTACAAGGCAGTACCCCTCGTGTTCGACGTATTCAGCGGAACGGCCAAGGGACAGATGGCCCGGGAAGGTGTAATTGCCGAGACCAGAGCCGGCAACGGTACCTTCCCTCCCTACGCTCTGGGCTACCCGAACAGCAAATTCACTCCCACCATCCTCGAAAAGACCGGTGTTCTGCCCACATATGGCATGGACATTCATATGCTTACCGGCCTTCTTTACCTGAAGAAAGCCTACGAGAAAGCCTATGATTTGACCGGTCAATATCCGAGCGCCGAGATGGTGGCAAAGACCCTGGACGGTCTGTCAATCATCGGTCCCGATGGAGTTTCCTCCATGATCAATCACCAGTCGACATCTCCCGGCATGGCCGTGGGCAGACTGCACAGCGAAAAGGGCGGCTGGGTGATGAAGGATATGATCCTGGTTCCCGACTACCTCAGGATCGTTCCCCCGTGGATGACGGTTGAACAGTTCATCGATACGCTCGATAAGCTGGAAAAATAGTTGTACCGGTCCGATGACTGTTCGAAGGTTCAAACATCGAACAGTTGTCGGCCATGGAAAAAAGTCCCTCCGCGCCAACATTCTTTGGAAGAAAATTACAATGAGTACGGTTCTGTCATACATCTTCAATTCGTTGCCGCTGGTGTCGTACATAATAATCCTGTCGTTTTCGCTCAATTTCATTTTGTACATCGCCGGCCGCGTGTCGCTGACCTTCGCCGGGATTTACCTGGTCGGAGCGTATGTAACGGTGTCGCTGGGCAGCTACTTTCTTGGAAATGAATTCTCATTTCCTGCTTTTCTGGGAATACTGGCCGTAGTCAGTGTGCTTGGAGCGGCAATATCCATAGCCGTCTACGGAGCTTTTGAGAGATTCCTCAAGACCGACGTACACCGCATGATAGCGACTTCTTCACTGATCCTGGTTTTCAGCGGCATAATCAAGCTCAAATGGGGAACCACTCCCGTCACCTACTCGGCACCTTTTCTGAAAATGGGAACAAGCCAGGTGTTTGGAGCTTTTGTCCCCAACTACTATTTCTTCATGTTCGGGTTTGCACTGGTCCTGATGCTGGCGCTGGCGTATTTCCTGTATAAAACATCCTGGGGGCTGAAATTCCGCGCCAGTTCGCTTGACGGCGACAGAACCATGGCCCAGTCGTGCGGGGTCAACCAGTTCGTCGTCACTCTGATAACCTTCGGAATATCCGGCATGTTGGCAAGCCTGGCCGGAGGATTGTATGCTCCCATTGCAGGCGCTTCTTACGGAATAGAGGGCAACGCGCTTCTCCTTGCGGCACTGACCATCATCATTGGAGGAGTCGGCAGCATCGGTGGAGCGGTCCTGACCGCCTTTATAATAGGGATAGCCAGAGTGGTCGCGGCCGTTCAGATGCCGGTCCTGGAACTGGCGGTGCCGTTCATTATCGCGTCTGTAACCCTGATGATCAGGCCTTTCGGAATCTGGGGAAAAGAATTCAAACATTAGAAGAAGAGCAAAGCCGGCCATTATGAACACTGAAGTCAGTATGACGATGTACTCCCGGAGCAGCAAAAGCACGATTATAACAACTCTGGTGCTGACTGCCGTTGCAGTATTGATCCCATTCTTAGTAAGCGGGTATCAAAGGACTCTGATACAAAAGGGGTTATTGTGGATCCCGGCCATATTCGGGGTTTATATCCTCTATGCCCTCCTGCGCCAGGTTCACTTCGGGCAGTCGATCTTTATCGGCATAGGCAGCTATATTACAGCATTCATGGCCGGAAAGTACGGCATCACCAACGAACTCATGATATTGCTTCCCGGCGCTTTGGTCATCACTATCATTGTGGCCTACATCCTCGGAATATTCATCACCAAGAGGACCGGATTTTACTTCGCGGTTATGGGCATTGCCGTCACGATGGTTTTCTGGTCGCTGGTCTACAAAGCCAGGGCCATAACCGGCGGGAGCGACGGCATTTCACACATCAAAAGCCCCAGCCTTTTTACCATTCCCCTGAACGAGTTGGGCCTCTATTATGTTTGCGTAGTGGTATCGTTCGGCATGATCATCCTGATGATGCGCATTCTCAATTCGCCTTTTGCCCTCCAGCTTCGGGCAATTGCCGGCGACTTGGACAAGGCGGAATCGATTGGTATTCCCGTTAGTCAAATGCAGAGGATTGCATTTGTTATCGCGGGAGCGAACGCCGCAATAACCGGTGTTCTCCTCGCATTCTTATACAACTATGTAGGTCCGTCGACGTTTGAGTGGGGGTACGGAGCGAACTTCGTTCAGTCGGCAATTATCGGCGGCGTGAACTCTTTTGCAGGGCCGATAGTCGGGTCTTTCGGTTTCATCAATCTGGAGTTCTTTATATCCACATGGTTTGCGAACCTTTGGGAAATCATCATCGGTTTGACGATAGCCATAATTGTCGTAACTGTCGGTGAACAAGGGGTAACCGGGATCGCACAGACGCTCTTTCACAAACTGAGATCCAAATAAAGAAACTCAAAGGAAGTGCTATAAGCATGTCCAATAATGAACAGCAGCCGCTATTGATATCGGTAGACAAGCTCAGGAAGTATTACGGAGAAGTAAAATCCGTAAACGATATTTCTCTTGAGATTGCTCAGGGTCAGGTGATCACGCTGGTAGGCGCAAACGGCGCGGGAAAGACCACTTTGCTCAACCTGCTGACGGGGCTGATCAGACCGGACCGTGGAGAGATCAGGCTCCTGGGCGAAAAGATCACCCATGTTCCGGCGGATCAAAGAGCCAAAAGAGGGGTAGTGAAAACCTTTCAGCTCGAGCATGTCTTCGAAGAGATGACCGTATATGATAATGTGAGGACGGCCTGCTTTTCCGCCGCAGGAATACACTACTCCCTTTTCAAAAACATCAGGGACGAGAAAGAGATCAACGAAAGAACGAACCAGTTGCTCGAACTCTTCGACCTGGCAAATGTGAAATATACGACCGTCAGGAACCTGGGGCACGGGTATAAGAAGGTCATCGATATAGCCATGTGTTTTGCGATGAAGCCCAAAATCCTGCTGGTCGATGAACCCACAAGCGGTGTCGGCGAAGAAGAAAAATTCCGGATCATGGACCTCCTGATGGGCCAGATAAATGCGCACAACCTCGCCGCGATAATAGTCGAGCACGATCTTCACCTCGTAAAGGAATTGTCGAAAGAAACAATCGTGATGTGCGACGGGGAGTTCATCGCCCGGGGAACCCCGGATGAGGTATTCTGTCAGGAAAAGGTCATTGAGATCCTTGTGGGGAAAGGATTCTAATTGCTCTCGATAGAAGATTTAATGGTTTGTTACGGAACGGAAAAAGCTGTAAATAAGGTTTCCCTGAATGTCTCGGGCGAAGTGGTCTGCCTGTGCGGCCGAAACGGTGCGGGGAAATCCTCTGTGCTCAGGGCGGTAGCGGGGCTCGTAGAGGTGCAATCCGGTCGGATATCGATCGATGGGCAGGACATAATGGCCATCCCTCTTTATAAGAGGCTCGAAAAAGGTATCGGCTATGTTCCGGAGGACAGGAAACTCTTCAAGGAGATGACGGTCAGGGAGAATATCGAGGTCGCCAGGATCGGCGGAAAAGTCTCCGGTAGAAAGGAGATGAATATCGACGAACTTCTGCCGGAACTGGCATCGCTCTACAACCGCAAGAGCAAGCTTCTGAGCGGCGGGCAGCAAAAACTTGTCAGCATTGCCAGGGCGATAGTCACCTCCCCGACCGTGTTGCTGTTCGATGAACTTCTTGAAGGACTCGCCCGGTCCATGATGGTCAAGATCTCGGAAATCGTCGAGAAGATCAAGGCGGAGGGGAAGGACATCCTCTGTGCCGAGTCGAGTCTGGATAAGGCGAGCATGTATGCAGACAGAATCATCTGGCTGGAAAAGGGGAGAATCGTCGCGACCGGAACCCCTTCCGAGATCAAGAAGCAAATTACGGACTCAATTAAGGTGAAATGTACTGTCTGATTGCCATTGCTGAAGCGGAACTGCTGAAAAGAATTTCGAACACGGTAAAGATAATCGGATGGAATTACCGAGCATCAAGCGAATAAGCGCTGTTGACGAGGCTTTCACAAAGCTGCACGACCTGATCACTTCGGGCCGGCTCAAGCAGGGGGACAAACTGCCCTCACAGGACAGGCTTGCCGAACAGCTTGGAGTCAGCCGGAACACGATACGGGAAGCAATCAACAAGTTGACGGTGATCGGGCTCCTGAGCGCAAAACAGGGAGTCGGGACCATTATCAACATCAGCAGTCCTTCCGGATACATTGCTTCAATTTCAGACCACCTATTCCTGGAGTCTTCAACTGTCCGGGAATTCATGGAGGCACGGGCCGTAATAGAGATGTCAACGGTCCGCTTCGCCGTGCTGAGGGCGAGCGAGGCTGCTCTGGCTGAGCTTGACGAGATCGTGAGCAGGCAGCAAGAAGCTATCGAAACCGGGGACGTGGAAGCATTTATAAAACATGATGTCGAGTTTCATTTTTCCCTGGCGAGGGCAAGCGGAAACAAAGTCCTGCTGCAGATCCTGAGTGCCGTAACCGATCTCATGAGCAGGTTCATAAGAGGGGTCTCGCACCTTCCGAGGGCCATTGAGAATGCGCTCTCTTTTCACCGGAATATTCTCAAATCCATCCGCGACAGGGATGCTGATTCTGCCGAACGGGCTTTGATCGAACACCTGACCGACGTCGTTAAAAACATAGAAAAGAGTACCGGCCGGGAACTGGGTACAACGTTCTATTTTATGGCGGGAAAGAGGAAACCTGAATCCACTGAGAAGACGCGCAAGGCATAGCGCGACGATTTTCGTCCGGAGGATTTAAGACGGATTAGCTGAGACAGCTCGTGAAACAGGCTGTGCCGCTTCTGTCAAAATCCGGGCTAGACTTTTATAAAAATCCTCATTCTCCACATCGCCCAGGCAACCAGGAACATGAGAAAGAGATAGGAAAGTGCGAATATGAGGGAGGCGCCCTCCGGACTGGCCAATGGGACAAACATGCTTCTAAAGAGGTAACTTCTGAGAGCCAAAGCGGATCCTGCGGCCTTGTGCATGATGAATACCAGTGAGGTGTCGAGAACTTCGCAAAGAAAATAAACTGCAATAGCATTCATTCCGAAGATGACGAACACTTTAGCCCATCGTTTGTAACCTGCCACATCGATCACCCAGTAGAACAAGGCAAATGACAGAAGAGCTATACCTGCCATGAAGATGGTGTAGGTGCTTGTCCAGAGATTCTTGTTGATCGGCATCCAGGTATCGAGAAGCATCCCGAGCGCAAGAAGCGCCGTTCCGGCTACGATCATCCCAGCCGTTCTCGTGCTGCCCGACCGGTTCGAGCGAAGCCACGTTCCGGTAAGGGTACCAAAGAGTGTTGTCCCTATAGCCGGAAGGGTGCCGACGATGCCCTCCGGGTCCTGTTGTGCCCACATATGTCCTTGGAGGAAAAGCGAATCCACATAAGCAGCGAAGTTGCTGCCGGGCTCAAGGGTGCCGGTCATGGCTTCGGGAATGGGTACAAGGCGCATCATCAGCCAGTAGGAAGTCAACAGGCCGACTATGCAATAGAACTGGCCCCGCGGACCGAGCTTTCGAACGATTATACTGGCGAAAAAATAACACAGGGCAATCCTTTGCAGGACTCCGGGGATACGCAGGGTGGATACGTGGAAAATGGGGTAGGAGTTCATGAAAAGACCCAACCCGAAAAGGATCAGCGTTCGTTTCACGATTTTGAGGTCCACCCTGGAGCATGAAAGACCGCCCTGTTGGCAGGATGCCAGGGAGAACATCATCGAAACGCCCATTATGAAAAGAAAACACGGGAAGATCGTATCGGCAAAGGTCCAGCCGTTCCACGGAGCATGTTTGAATGGCGGGTATACCGCTCTGTAGGAACCGGGGCTGTTCACCAGTATCATCGCGGCGATTGTGAATCCACGGAACGCATCCAGTGAAAGGAGTCGATTGTTAGGTAGAGATCCCATATCAGGTATATCAAGCCTCAATAAGGAGTAAGTGGAAAAAAAATCAGCTATATCGATCTAACCATAATGTACCGGAATGACAACCTTCGATTTGCAGGAGATATAGCTGACGGCGCAGTAGAATGTACGTGAAGCCTCTCTGCGGGAGGAACATGGCACAGCGTAACCGCAGCCAAAATGCAAAAACAAAACCCTTAACCACGTAAATAACCAAAGAAAACAATAGGATAAGGTCGTAGGATGGGTAGGGCGGAGAGGCTGTGTCGTTTTGTCGATGAAAACCAGCCCAACCCCGGTCAGTTACGACACACTCTCGGAGCGTAACCCATCGCTTTGGGATGAGCAGGGAGGTAGGAAATTCACGAAACTCCTCGGCCGATATGTATGCCAAAGGTGAAAGTGCATAGTAGTAAAAAGTCTGGTGACACGTTCATTTTGTTCTTGTCAAATGCAGCGGAACCGGTCCAAGTTTGGAACCCCGAATGTTGGATGTGATGCTTTTCAAAGGAAATTACAGGAGATGGTGACATGGAATTAGGTCTTGCGGGAAAAGTCGTTCTTATAACCGGCGGATCGAAGGGAATAGGATTGGC
>JAEZHY010000115.1 GCA_023416335.1 Pseudomonadota bacterium
AAAGATCAGGTAAACTCTGTGGTACCCGAAGGCAATCCGCTCATTATACTCAAGAGCTTTTCATTGTCAACCCGAAAATTCCTTCCTTTCGAAACTTTCCGCAAAGACCCTGCCAAAACTTATCAGGTGGCTTTCGCATCCCTGCGTTTGTTTCTCTATTCAGGTTTTAAAAGATCAGGTCGAATTGGCGTTGCCCGTGAGCAACTTCGCAATAATACTTAATCTCACTTAAAAGTCAATCTTTAAAATCACTGATTCTAAAAATTAGGGCAGGCTGCCGGATTCAACGGTCAGATTCCTCGCCCTGTTTCTCTCGTCCGTGATTTGAAAGATCGTTTAACCTCAAAGTGAAGCGGCAATATAGACTTTTTCGGGAGGATTGCAACCACTTTTTCGGTGTTTGTTTCATTTTTGTGACAATGGAGGCAGAGCCGCATTTCGCGATGACCTGCTCTTTCCCGCCGCCAGGCTCAAAACCGGCCTGGAGGACTGTTGGGAAACCTGGTCGCAAAATGCCGACAAAAAGGTTTGTCTCCATTTGGGACAACAGCCCCGGGAGCCTGGGAAGCAGCGGGTTGGATTTGCATTCGCAAATAGCTCCACTACGTTATGGCGCGGTCTCCGGGCTGTGCCATATGCCCCCCGGAACTCACAATGGGTGGCCCAGGCAGCGTCTTTTTGCTGCCTGGGTCCGAAGGACAGGAGGGTTGAGCAGAGTTCTTTCCAAAGAGTATTAGAAGTGGAAGCCTTGTCGTCGAAACCTCTTGCCTCCTGCATGGGCGGCAAAAAGCGTTCCCCGCGTCACCCCGTATGAATGAATGCGGCAGCTTCTCCAAATGCCTGGTCAGAGGGGACGTGCGGTGGGCACGGTAAAGCTCGATACTGTTGTTTTAGTGACCACGTCCCGGTAGGCCAAGTATTTTGGCAGTAGCTTCATTCCGGCCCTTCTCTTCGATCAGGACAAGTTCACACCGGAATCCAGGCCGTTCGGGCGGATTAATAGTGAATTCTAGCTCTTAAAAACTCTGGATCCCGGCTTAAAAGCACTGCCGGGATGACGGGTTGGGCGGCCTGGTCGCAAGATGCCCGCTAAAGAAGCTTCATCTCCATTTGGGCAACAGCCCCCCGGACCTTGGGAACCAGTGGCGTATTTCTTAAAGCAACAACATTGACGACCGGGCGGACACCAGGCTTTACAACCTCTCCAGCCTTGCCTGGAAAAACCGCAGGTACTTCGGTTCATAGACCAGCTTCAGGCCGCGGGCCTTGTCGCGGTTCCAGAAAACCTCCTCGATTGCTTCCGCCGTTACGTCCATGTGCGCCTGGGTATAGACGCGGCGAGGTATGGTCACGCGAACCAGTTCGAGCCTCGGATATCGGTGATCGCCCGTGGCAGGGTCGCGGCCGGCGGAGAGAACGCCTCTTTCCATCGTGCGTACTCCCGCCTGGATGTAAATCTCGGCGGCAAGAGTCTGGGCCGGAAACTGGTCCTGGGGGATATGCGGATAAAACCGCTTTGCGTCCAGGAATACGGCATGACCGCCTATCGGGACCACGATGGGAACATCCCATTCGAGCAGCTTATTGCCGAGGTATTCGACCTGGCCGACTCTTGCGCGGATGTGGTCGTCATCAACAGACTCCTCTATACCGCGCGCCATCGCCTCCATGTCCCGGCCGGCGAGTCCGCCGTATGTGTGCAGCCCCTCGTATACGACCACCAGGTTCCGTGCGTCGTCGAACTTCTCGAGATTGTTGAGCGCCAGCCAGCCTCCGATGTTTACGAGAGTGTCCTTCTTCGCGCTCATCCAGCACCCGTCCGTGTAGGAACAGAACTCCAGCAGAATGTCAGCCACCTTCTTGTCTTTGTAGCCCTCTTCCCGCTGCTGAATCAGGTAGGCGTTTTCAATTGCGCGGGTGGCATCCAGAAGGACCCGGACTCCATACCTGTCGCAGAGCGAGCGTACATCAGCCGCATTTTTCATGGAGACGGGCTGGCCGCCGGCCATGTTGACGGTCGCGGCCAGGCTGACATACGGGATCTTGTCCGCTCCCGCCTTTTTGATGAGATCTTCCAGTTTCTCCAGGTCCACGTTGCCTTTGAACGGATGCCGGCTCTCCGGGTCATGCGCCTCATCGATAATCACATCGACGAAAGTGCCGCCCGCAAGTTCCTGGTGGACCCGCGTCGTCGTGAAATACATATTCCCGGGGACGTAATCTCCGGGCTTAATGTATATCTGCGAGACAAGGTGCTCGGCACCCCGGCCCTGGTGCGTGGGCACCACGTACTTATATCCATAATATTTCCGAACGTTGGCTTCGAGGTGGTAGAAGTTCTTGCTCCCGGCATATGCTTCATCCCCGAGCATGAGCCCGGCCCACTGGTAGTCGCTCATCGCGGACGTGCCCGAATCCGTGAGCAGATCGATGTACACATCCTCCGATTTTAAGAGGAAGGTGTTGTACCCGGCTTCTTCCATGCGCTTTTCGCGGTACTCGCGACTTGTCCAGCGAGTGGGTTCGACAACCTTTACCTTCCAGGGCTCGGCCCAGGATTTCTTCGAAGCATCGCGCTTCCGGATTCGGTTTTCCATTGCCATATGAGCTTCCTCTACGTTCTCAGTTCACTGTTCACCGCTCACTGTTCACTAAACCGTATTCCCTGCGCCAGCGGCATTGCACCGGACCAGTTTATCGTGCAGGTCTGCCGGCGCATGTAATACTTCCAGGCATCGGATCCGGACTCGCGGCCGCCCCCAGTTTCCTTTTCGCCGCCGAAAGCCCCGCCGATCTCGGCCCCCGAAGTGCTGACGTTCACGTTGGCAATGCCGCAATCGCTCCCGGTGCTGCTCAGGAAGGATTCCGACTCCTGCAGGTCGTTCGTGAAAATTGCCGAAGTTAGGCCTTGCGGAACACCGTTGTGAATCCTGATCGCCTCGTCGAGATCCCGGTAGCGGATCATGTACAAAATTGGAGCAAAGGTCTCCCTCTGGACCACAGGATAAGAATTTTCGGCTTCGCAAATGCAGGGCAAGACATAGGTCCCCGCATCATAGATTCCGCCCGAGAGCACCTCGCCTCCGTATAGGACCCTGCCTCCCAGCTCTTGCAACTCACCGATGGCCGCCTGCATATCTTGAACGGCTTTCCTGTCGACCAGCGGCCCCATAAGGGTACCCTCTTCCATCGGGTTGCCGATCCGTACCTGCCTGTAGGCGGCAATGAGGAGATCTTTCACTTTATCGAAAATCGAGTCGTGCACTATCAGCCGCCTGGTCGTGGTGCAGCGCTGGCCGGCAGTTCCCACGGCTGCGAAAAGAATGGCGCGGATTGCGAGACTCAGGTCGGCATTGGGGGTAACGATAATAGCGTTGTTTCCGCCCAATTCGAGCAGGGGCTTACCAAGCCGGGCCGCGACCGCCTGCCCTACCCTTCTTCCCATAGGAATGCTGCCCGTTGCAGAAACGAGGGGAAGCCGTTTGTCTGAGATGAGGCGTTCGCCGATATCTTCTCCCTTCCCTACAACCACGTTGAGAATGCCTTCGGGAAATCCGTTATCCTTCAATACCTTCGCAGCTATGGTGTTGGCCGCGATTGCACAGAGCGGGGTCTTGCTCGACGGTTTCCAGACGACCGTGTCCCCGGCGACCAATGCTATCATTGCGTTCCAGGACCAGACGGCGACAGGAAAGTTAAAGGCAGTAATAACCCCGATCGGCCCCAGCGGATGCCACTGCTCGTACATCCTGTGCCCCGGCCTTTCACTCTGCATAGTCAGGCCGTACAGCATACGGGACTGGCCCACGGCAAAATCGCAGATATCGATCAGCTCCTGAACTTCGCCTTCGCCTTCCGCAAGTATCTTCCCCATTTCAAGGGATATGAGCGCACCGACTTCCTTTTTCTTCTCACGGAAAGCGTTTCCGATCTGCCGTACCACATCGCCGCGTTTAGGCGCAGGGACCATCCTCCATTCCCTGGAGGCCCGTTCGGCACTATCGGCTACCTTTTCGTAATCGGCAGGCCCGGCCTGACGAACCCGGGCAATAAGCCGGCCGTCGATCGGGGAGATGGACTCAAGCAATTCCCCTGCGCAATCGAACCAGTCCGTCCCGACACCGGCCCCGGAATTGATGTCAGCTATTCCCAGCTTTTCGAGCAACTCCAGCATATATTCTCCTCCTCAGGAGGTGCAATTCCCCCACCCAACGGCAGGTATTTCCGGGATGGACGGGCGGTGGGCACGATGAAGCTTGTACCCACCCTACCCGGCTGCCGTATATTTTCGCTGGTTCCCAAGCTCCCGCTTGGGAACCCCGTTTTTGAAGCTCCAGCTTCCCCCCTGGCCCAGCACCTCAGCCATAGCATCTTTCAGATTTCAACCCGCCACTTCGGCGATCGCTTCCTCGAATATTGAGAGGCCGGTATTGATTTCTTCGGAACTGATCGTGAGGGCGGGGCAAAACCGGATCGTATTCTCTCCGCAGCCCAGGAGAAGAAGACCTTTTTCGAAAGCTGCCCGAACGATTTCATTTCGCCAGTCTGAAGCGCGCTCCCTGGTTATGCGATCTTTGACGAACTCAACGCCCACCATCAGTCCCTTACCTCTGACATCTCCGATACACTCGTAATCCCCCTGCATGCGGAGGAGCCGTGCCATGAGTTCCTCTCCCCGGATGCGCGCGTTTTCAACCAACCCGTTTTGCAGGAGGTCTATTGTCGCAAGCGCTGCCCGGCACGAAACGGGATTGCCTCCAAAGGTGGAAGCATGAGCCCCGGCATGCCAGTCCATCAATTCGGACCGGGCCACCATGGCACCCAGGGGCATTCCGGAAGCGATCCCTTTCGCAAGAGTCATGATGTCGGGCTCCACTTCATAGTGCTCCATCGCAAACATCTTCCCGGTTCTTCCCATTCCCGACTGTATCTCATCGGCAACAAGGAGAATCCCGTACTCGTCCGCGAGCTTGCGCAACTCTACGAAGAATTCATCGGGCGGAACGATGTATCCGCCTTCCCCCTGGATCGGCTCGACAAATATGGCAGCAACTTCCTCAGGCGGGATAGCGTTTCGAAAGAGCGGGTCTTCTATCCACCGCACACAGGCGGAACCGCAGGTCGGGTAACACGCACCGTACGGGCACCGGTAGCAGTTCGGATAGGGAACATGCGTGATCCCCGGAACAAGCGGGCTGTAATACTTCTTCTGATATGCCTTGCTCGCCGTGAGAGAAAGCGCCCCCATTGTCCGGCCGTGGAAAGCTCCGAAAAAGGCCAGCGTGTGTTCCCGCTTTGAATGATAGCGCGCCAGTTTGAAGGCGGCTTCGATCGCCTCAGCCCCGGAGTTGCCGAAGAAGACTTTGCATCCGCCGCTCATGTCCGCGAGTTCGGCCAACTTCTGCGCAAGAGTGATCTGGGGAGAATAGTAGAAATCCGTCCCGGACATATGAATGAGTTTGCCTGCCTGATCCCGGATCGCTTCGACCACTTCTGGATGACAATGGCCAGTGGCGGCCACGGCTATGCCGGACGTAAAGTCCAGGAAGATGTTGCCGTCCACGTCGTGCACCCAGAGCCCCTGCGCGCTCTCCACAACCAACGGATAGACTCTCGTGTAGGACGGAGACACATATTCCGAATCCAGGCTAATCCAGGCAGAGGCATTTGCTCCGGGTAGAGGTGTTTTGATGCTGGGAGTTTTCATATTTCGTCCGGGTCTCTCATAGAGTAAATGTAATTATATTAATCAAGATCCTATTATCATTCTCGGGCAATACTCACAGGCTGGGTGAGCTTTAGTGGATTCCGCTTCATACTTCAGATCAACGGCAGTACTAAAATAGTTACTCATTACCCGGATTTCAGCCCGGAATTGGAAAAATGCGGCAAAAGGATACATCCGCCCCCCCAGCGCCTCTGGCAGGCGAAATATCCTGTTCTTATATTTTCAACTTACCATTTAACGGCAATGTATAAGTTTGGAATTTTCCCGGCAAAATTAGAATTGGATGGATTTAGCGGGCTAAGCAGCGAAAAGGAATTGATGATGCCGAAAAGTGAGATCGATCTCCCATACAAGGTCGAATACATCTCCATTCTGGACGAAAACGGTCAGGTTGATAAATCTCTCGAGCCCGACCTGCCTGACGACATGCTTCTTAAACTCTACAAGGGCATGTTGCTTGGGCGCAGGTTCGACGAAAGGATGCTCATTCTGCAGCGACAGGGGAAGATCGGGACCTTTGCCCCCACAAAAGGCCAGGAAGCGCAAATCGGTGCAGTGGCTGCCATGAACAACGATGACTGGTTGGTACCTTCCTTTCGCGAATCCCCCGCTGAAATCTGGCGCGGCAGGACCATGGAAGGTATTCTTCTATTATATAGCGGCTATAACGAAGGCGGTTTCATTCCCGACGGCATCAAGAACCTTCCCGTCTCGGTGCCTGTGGGATCCCAGATGCTTCATGCCGTCGGCATCGGATACGGCATGAAGTACCGCAGGGAAAAAGCTGCCGCCCTGACGTTTTTCGGCGATGGAGCAACATCCGAAGGCGACTTCCACGAAGCGATGAACTTTGCCGCCGTCTTTCAGCTTCCCGTCGTCTTTCTCTGCCAGAACAACCACTGGGCTATTTCTCTGAGGCGTAAACAGCAGACGCATTCGAAGACGATCGCGCAGAAAGCTTTGGCCTACGACATGCCCGGAGTGCAGGTCGACGGAAACGACGTGCTCGCCGTATATAAAGCTTCGAAAGAGGCGCTCGAACGCGCCGGAAACGGCGGGGGCCCAACCCTGATCGAGATGATCACCTATCGCCTCTCGCTGCATACGACCGCGGACGACCCGAAGAAATACCGGAGCGAGGAAGAAGTCAAGGAATGGGAACAGCGCGACCCCATCACCCGATTCGAAAAGTATCTGACCGGCAAGGGGCTTCTGGACGAGGAGAAAATTCAAACCGTTTCGGAAGAAGTCCGGAATGAGATCCGCGCGGCCGAACAACGCTGGTCGGAACAGGTACAGAACGAAATCAATCCGCTGGATATGTTTTCCTTTGCCTATGCGAACCTTCCGCCCAACCTGGTTGCACAAAAGGAAGAACTCAGACGCGAGCTTGAAGCGAAACGGGGAGACGTCGAAAAAGAGGCCGTTGTGCGGGATTGATTCCGATCTCCGAGAGCGGGTGTACATCGATATACCCAACTCGGGGCCGCGGAGGGGAGCAATCCATCAGCTTCTTTGGCGCTTCTGAAAACTTAAACTTGAGAAACATGGTTTGGACACTCTCTCGGGGGAGATTTTGTAGATGCCGAAAATGAACATGGTTCAGGCGATCAATATGGCGCTTCGCCAGGAAATGGAAAAGGACGACTCGGTTGTCGTGCTCGGTGAGGACGTCGGCATGGATGGAGGGGTATTTCGCGTAACGGACGGTCTCCTGGCGCAATTCGGAGCAGAACGCGTCATCGATACCCCGCTTGCCGAATCCGCGATCGCCGGATTTTCAATCGGGATGGCGATTTATGGGCTCAAGCCTGTTTGTGAAATGCAGTTTTCGGGATTCAGCTATTTCGCTTTCCACCAGATGGAAGCGCATGCTGCCAGAATGCGGGGCCGGACGCTCGGCCGCTACGGCGTTCCGATGGTACTGAGAGCACCTTACGGGGGCGGGGTCCGCGCTCTCGAGCATCATTCCGAGAGCCGCGAAATCTACTGGGCGCATACCCCGGGCCTGAAAATGGTGCTCCCATCGACTCCTCGGACCGCCCGCGCTCTACTTGTCAGCGCGATCAGGGACCCCGATCCGGTAATCTTTTATGAACCGAAAGCAATCTACCGCGCTTTCCGGGAGGAAGTCCCCGAAGAAGAGGAGACCTTTCCGATCGGGAAATCCCGGCTGGCACTTGAAGGGAGCGACATCACGCTTATCTCCTACGGAGCAACGCTCAGGCCCACGCTGGAGGCGGCTACTGATTTGAAGGACAAGGAAGGAATCAACTGCGAAGTTATCGACCTCCTTTCCCTGTCGCCTCTCGATGACGAACTTTTCACGGCATCCGTCAAGAAGACGGGGCGTGCCGTAGTCGTCCATGAAGCCCACCGCACGTATGGATCCGGCGCTGAAATCGTAGCGCGTCTTGTCGAGAAATCATTCCTTTACCTCGAAGCCCCCGTCCGCAGGGTCACCGGCTTCGACGTAGTCATTCCCTACTATCAACGCGAGCAGGATTATTTGCCTGGCGTATTCAGAATCAAACAGGCCATTCGCGAAACCTTGGACTTCTAACCTGGAGGATTGTATGCCGGTCGAATTCAAACTCCCGGACCTGGGGGAAGGAATCCACGAAGGCGAAATAATCGAAGTTCTCGTTCATGTTGGCGACAGAGTTGAAGACGGACAGACAGTACTCGTGGTTGAGACCGACAAGGCATCAGCGGAGGTACCATCACCGGTTACCGGTACGGTAAAGGAAATCCGCGTCAAGCCGGGCCAGACCGTCCGTGTCGGAGACGTCATGATCGTCTTCCTTGCAGAAGGCGAAAAGGAGGGCGAGGCCGCCCCCGCTCCGGCAAAGACGCCGGAGGAAGAGCGTGAGACCCGGCCTCCCGCCGAGAAGGAAGAAAAGGCGAAACAACTGGCTGAGAAGGCCGAGGAGGCTGCCGGACGCCCATTGCCCACGGCACCGGCGGAAGGGCCCGTACCCGCGGCGCCCTCGACTCGCCGCCTTGCTCGGGAGCTGGGCGTTGACCTCCGCGAGGTAAGACCGAGCGGCCCGGGAGGGCGCGTCACATCTGAAGACGTGCGTGCATTCGCAGAAGCAAAAAAGCGGCCCGAACCCGCAAAGCCGGCTCCCGCCCCTGCCGAAGAAGTCCCACGGCCGGCCCCGATCGCGCCTCCGCCAATGCCGCAGTTCGACAAAATAGGCCCCGTGGAATACATTCCTCTCCGGTCGGTCCGGCGCGCAACGGCCAGACACCTTGCGGCCGCATGGTCGCAGGTCCCCCACGTCACCCATATGGACGTGGCCGATATCACAGATCTCGAAAAATTCCGGCAAAAGCACAGGCCGCAGGTTGAAAAGCAGGGGGGCGCACTGAGCCCGACCGTTTTCGTCCTGAAGGTCGCGGCCGCGGCGCTCAAGAAGTTCCCCCAGTTCAACGCGACGCTGGACATGGAGAAAGAGGAAATCATACTTAAACACTATTATAATATAGGAGTGGCCGTCGATACGGAACGCGGACTGCTCGTACCCGTCATCCGGGATGTCGACCGGAAAAGCATCGTGGAACTTGCGATCGAGCTGAAACAAATTGCCGAAAAGACGCGGCAGGGCAAGGCTTCCATGGAGGAAATGTCGGGTGGGAGTTTTACCATCACCAATATCGGTCCCATCGGAGGAACGGGTTTCACTCCGATCATCAACTACCCGGAAATAGCCATCCTCGGTATGGCCCAGTCGAGACTTCAGCCGGTCGTCATGGGCGACGAAGAGAATTATCAGATCGTACCGCGCCTCATGCTGCCGCTCAATATTACATTCGATCATCGCGCCCTGGACGGCGCCCAGGCAGCACGCTTTTTGACGACCATCATCGAGGCGCTCGAAAATCCGGAAGATCTCTTCATGATGATATAAAATAATATTTTAATAGCGCCTCCCGAGGATCGGCCGATCCGTTTTGCAGATCGGCACTCCCTCCCGGAATTTTGGAGCAAAAAAATGGTAATGGGTGAATTTACACAGGAAACCGATCTTCTCGTTATCGGAGCGGGCCCTGGCGGATACGCCGCCGCATTTCGCGCCGCAGACCTCGGCCTGGATGTGACCATGGTCGAAATCGACCCGAGACCCGGCGGAGTCTGCCTCTTCAGAGGCTGCATTCCTTCAAAGACCTTGCTCTATGTAACCGAACTCATGTACGACGCAGCCCGTGCAAAGGATATGGGGATCACCTTTCCCGAACCGACACTCGATATCGACGCTCTGCGCAAGTGGAAGAACAGCGTGATCGACAAACTCGCCAACGGTCTCGTGGAGCTTACCAAGAGACGGGGTATCCTCTTTCTTCAGGGAAAAGCAGTTTTCGAAGACTCCAACCATGCCCGAATCCAGCAGGATTCCGGATCCAGTCGGGTCAGATTCAAACACGCGATAATTGCGACCGGATCTTCCACCAGGACGACCGCGGGAGCCGCTTTCAATCCCGGCGGCAGGATCATGGATTCAACCGGCGCACTGGAGCTTGCGGACATACCCGGACGGCTGCTCGTAGTCGGAGGAGGCTATGTCGGACTGGAAATCGGCTCGGTCTATGCTTCGCTCGGCAGTCGCGTCACCCTTGTCGAATACAACGGCCACCTGATGCGCGGAATCGATGCCGACCTGGCCAAGCCGCTGCTCACCCGATTGGATAGCCTTTTCGAATCGATTCATTACTGTACAAAAGTCTCTTCCATGAAGGAAGATGCCGACGGGGTCGATGTGACCTTCGACGGCGACATTCCGGAGAAGAACCAGCGCTTCGACCGTGTTCTCGTATCCATCGGCAGGTTGCCCAACTCCAAGGGCATCGGGCTCGAGAATACGAAAGTGCAGGTGGATGAGCGCGGATACATAACCATCGATGAGCAGCGGCGCACAAGCGATCCGAACATTTTTGCAATCGGAGATGTTGTTGGCGGCGCAATGCTTGCGCACAAGGCCATGCACGAGGGGAAGGTGGCAGCCGAGGTCGCTGCGGGAAAACCTTCCGCTTTCGATTACACGGTGGTCCCGGCCGTAGTATATACCGATCCGCAGATCGCAGTCTGCGGCCTGAGCGAGGAGCAGGCAAAGAGCCGTAATCAGGCTGTCAAGGTTACGCGCTTTCCCTGGACTGCCTCCGGCCGCGCCGTATCGATGGGCGTATCAAAGGGAATGACGAAGATGATAATCGACCCCGAGTCCGAGCGGGTGCTCGGAGTCGGCATAGTGGGGCGAGAGGCGGGCGAGATGATTTCCGAGGGAGTCCTGGCGATTGAAATGGGCGCGCTGGCGGAAGATCTTGCCCTGTCGATCCACCCGCATCCGACATTGTCGGAAGCCGAAGAGGAGGCCGCGGAAGCTTTCCTCGGCACGTCAACACATATACTTCCTCTTAAGAGATAGGTTGCGCAGCCTGCTGATGGACGAAGAAGAGATTATCCGTATTCCGATTGAAGACTCAATCGACCTGCATACCTTCAGGCCCGGAGAGGTGAGGGACCTCCTGGACGACTATCTTCGGGAAGCTCACGAAAAGGGCTTCCGGGAGGTCCGGATCATCCACGGAAAAGGCTCCGGATCGCTTCGCCGCACTGTCGAAGCGATTCTTACACGCCATCCGCTGGTCGCATCGATCAGGGAAGCCGAACCGGACAGGGGAGCGTGGGGGGCGACAATTGCGGTGCTGAAGGCAAAAGACGGCGGAGGTTGAACCGATAGACAATCGAGAGCGCCTGCAAGAAATCCCGCCGGTTCCCAAGCTCCGGGGGCTGTTGCCCAAACGGAGACGAATTTCTTTATAGCCCATTTTGTGGCAAATTGCTCCATATCGTCATCCCGGCAGTGTACTTGAGCCGGGGACCAGAGTATTTAACATTTTGAATTCACGGGTAATCCGCCAGCTCAACATCATCTCGGCCGCAAGTAAAACAGCGGTTTCACACTAAATTTATGTGCCCCCAATATTTCCTCGAATCCCCTGCCAATGGTCTCATTAGACGTCTCACTCGTTACAGTATAGAAAGTAGTACTTCCTGCAGCCTTCAAACATATATGACAGCCTGAACATTGATATTGACATCGTATTTCGGTTGGGATTATCTATCTCCATAGGCAGTTAATCACATCACTCAATCAACAAAATCTATACCGGTAACGACGGAGGGAGGGCCCGATCGATGTATCGCCTGATAATCGCTGTCGTTGGCATCTTAGTGACGGGGATGGGACTCCCCGAGCCGGGAGCGTCTGAAAGGCTGATTGGAAGAGGGTTGCCGGCTTATTCATCTTATTCCGCAGCAATAGACACCTTGTTGCTGGATGACAATGTCTATCATACGCCCGTTGTCACACCTAACCCACAGTCTCTTACCGTCGGTAGTTCAATTCCTGTTGCGAACCTTTTTAGCGCAGTGGATCCCCTCGGAAGCCCGATCGCCCAATACAAATTTTACGATCCGGCCGGAGGAGGCTCTATTAACCTCAACGGCGCAGTCAACCTTCTCGATATCACTCAACAGAACCAGGGTTATTACTGTATAAATGCCGCCGACCTGCAAAAGGTCCGATACGTTTCGGGGAGCACACCCGGAACGGAAAACCTGACGATTTGGGCTGCAGGCATCGACCTTTCCTGGGGCATCTGCTCGGTAGCAGTCACGACCCAACAGGTCAATTTCATGGGAAGTTGGGCGGTAACCGGCCATGAAACCGCGTCTCTCACCGTCAATGGGTCAACTCAAACCGAACAGAACCAGGGCTCCGATACCTTCGTCCTTGGTTCCGACCACTCTTTTCGCAATATACAGGATTACGTCCTGACAGGCACATGGACCCAAACTCCAACTGTAGTTTCAATTGACGTCAAGCAAGCTTATAAGGATATGATTGCAAACGATTTGGCGGCACAGGGGATGTATGGTTATCTCACCATTTCAAGTTATAGCTTCCAGGGGGCAATTACGTCCGGAGTACTGAACCTGACCATGCACGTTACAGGGACAGTCACCGTTACATCTCCGGGATATGCCAGCGGTACTTTAGTATATGATGCATCATTTTCGGGAACACGTTTGTCCGCGTCTGCAAACAGGATCGCCACTTCGGATAATTCAACTCGAAATGCAGGGATCGGAAGCGTGGTGAAATCCATCTTTTCCAAAATGCCTGAGCATCCATAAACGGCCCGTCCGAGCCGGAAGCGCAACCAGCAAATACAAATTCGCTCCCGGGAACGGCTCAAAAAGCACCAGCCCCTTACAGGTCTTTGAGAGCGCGCTTCTATCTCCGCTACTCGGTAGACGCCCTCGGTGCATCGTAGAGAATCGAGCCACCGGTGTAAGCTCCAGCACCGACGGGATTTTTTGCATAGATGCCCGAACCCGGCCTATGTTTTACAATCACGCCTAAGAATGCGGAATTTCTCGACGAATTCAGCGGGCCGATTCCAATGACTGCATAGTAAGCCGACGCCAAACCCGGAATACCTGACGGCGCAGTCCAATATGGCGGAGTGTCCCGCCAGAAATCGTAGTAATGGTCGGTTTCACAGGCGGTGCTTTTGACAGCCGATACGCGAAGCCTCGCATTGTCCAACTCAGGGTCCATTCCATGCACGTTGAAATTCGCTCCTCCGTAAGCAGCAATCATCAGGCCCGTCCAGGGATCCACCGCCGGGGCTATCTCCTGCAGAAATTCGTCAAATGGCGGCATGACACATTTCCACGCATTGCCCATCTTTGTTCCGTTCTGGTCGAAGATTTCGAACAGCGCCTTTGTAAAGACACGTCCCCCGTCCTGCCTGAGGTCCTCATTGCAGGGAACCATGGTCAATCTGCTGCCGGGAGATCCATCCGTGCCGGCAACCAGGGGCTGGTACTCTGTTGTGAGATATGCCGGACAGGCATCATATTCACCATTTTTACCGGAGAGCAGCAGTTTTCCGGGCTGTCCGACGGGCTGTCCCAATGCGACACCTCTCGCGATGAAATTCCATGACGGATACGCATACATGAAGTTTTCGTTCTCGATGATTTCCGCGGTACCGTACAGGTGGTTGAACGATATGGGAGCGCCGGAATCAGGGTGCACTGCAAAACACTTGAGTTCTCCAGTCGCGCGCTTCAGCGTTCCGGTATAGGGATTGATCTGGAACGGAGGCGGGAATGGAGCGACTTCGTTGAAGATGCGCCTGGAAGCGAGCCCCTCGCGCGCAGTGAACCATACCGTGTCGTTTGGGGGAAGGACGAAATTGAAACCAGTCTTGTCCCACTCATAGTTTATCCAGAAACACGATACCGTGACCGCGGCCGGATAATCGTTCGAGATCCTTATGATGGTATCCATGTGTACTCCAGGGGAGACTTCACGGATATCCACTTTCGGGAAGATGAGCAGGCTGCCTTTCTGTGTGGTGTTGGCAACATTTTGTGCCCCCAACACGGGTCCAGTCACCCCGGCGAGCAAAAAGACCAAAGCCGACAACAAAATGAAAAAATTTTTCATACTTTGCTCCTTTTTGCCCTCGATTCTTGTGCCCTGAGTTGCCGTGTAAAATGCGGGCACAGGCTCGCACAACCGGCGTCCCGGTTGGACGGGATACCAGGGGCCGAGCTGATGAGCACTCTCAGAAGGCGCGTACGATTGATATTTCTGAGGTAAGAGAGATTTGGACTATGAATCAGCAATAAGCGAGTTTTATGCCGGCGAAAATGCATCGAAATATGTAGGTTTACGCCGGCATACTGAGAAGCCTGAGGATGCTTTTGTCCTGTCCAGTGCAGGCTCCTGAATCGAAAGCCCTGATGGCTGCTCATATTCTCGGTAAGACACAATTATCTGAGGAATCTTTCTGAGTTGTCCTACAATATGCTCTCGTGAAATTCCGTATCGGCTGAATGATTCAGACCCCAAAAAAATCTATCGCCCCTCGTAAAATGAAGCCCCCACTTTCGCAGAAAGCGTGGGCTTCATGTGCACCTTTTTGAAGAGCCTCAATTTCCCGGGGTAACGGCAGGCTGAGTCTCATGTGCCGTCCCGCGAGAGCGCAAGGATTACGCCTTTGGTGTGAATTGCGAAAGATCGTAAATCCCCAGCTTTTTCTCAATCTCAGCAACCTTGCCGACCATTTTCTCAAACCCTTCTTTGCCGAACAGTTCCTGTTCCTTGTCTTCGAATCTGTCTCCCAGTTCATCGAATTCTTTCGGGGGGACGATTGTGCGAAAGGCGGGGAAAAGAACGGTGTCTTCCCTGGCGGCATGGGGCCGGTACATATTAATGAACTCTTTAACCGAAGATGAGAACTGTGCTTTGTCGTTGGAAGATGTGAGTTTTTCCGTCTTCGCGGATTCCAGAATACGGTCGGTCAGGCGTCTTCCCGCCTGGTGCTGGAAATAGAGCACTTTCACAAGATCCACAAGCTTTCCAGCCTTTTCAAACCTTGGAAAGAGTTCATCTTCTTCGAGCTTTTCATGGTAGTCTTCAATGAAGCGGCGGATGATTCCGGCCGAGTCCTCGATCACTCCGGAAGGGATTTCCTTTCCTCCCTCGATTTGCCTAAGCGCTTCCTCATATATCAGGAGTATACGGCGCAAGACTCCGTGCTCGCGCATGAGGTCTTCTACGGGGTTCACTTCCGCTTCCTGATTTTCGGATTCTTTCTTCTCGGCAGCAAAAGAATGATGAGGGATGAACGGCAGAGCGAAACCAACAACAAGGCTGCCGGTCATTCCAAGAAAACTGCGCCGGGGCAGGATATCATGATTCATATGCTCCTCCTTTGCAGGACTGGGTGCAGAGTACTTTTGCAGAGAATCATTCCAGGTTTTCCTTATTCGATGCCTCAGTCGAATCATCACGCAAAGATTAAGCACTTCAAACCGTATCCGCCGGTAATCCCGTGTGCTCACTTTTCCTCTGTCCGTGCAAAGTACCCTGAAATTGACTTGGCTGAGCACGATGAAACTCAAAATTCAAATCCTGTAATGGAGCGGTTTGCCGACCGAGCCATTTCACGACTCCCGGGCCGACACGGTCAGGAAACCGTGCCTCAACACAAAGGGGTTGAAGTTTTCATTCTCGTTCAAACCGGGCCGGCGGCGTGGCGGCTTTGCTCTTATGAAGCCTCAGAACAGTGAATGGCGAGCGGCGTAGGCGACTTAAAGGCCTGCGGCGCCACACCCCTATTGAGAGATATATTCGAAGTGCCTGGCTGGAAGCAGGAACTTCCAAAACAGGGTTCCAAGGGAGAAGGGGCTGTTGCTCAAATCATAGCGGCAGCCTCGAATGACCCAGTATCGTCATTCCGGCCTTTCTCTTCGATCAGGACAAGCTCACACCGGAATCCAGGCTTCCAGGGCGAATTAATTGTGAATTCAAGACCTTTAAAAACTCTGGTTCCCGGCTCAAAAGCACCGCCGTCTCTCGCGATTCGTCCACTCCGGATTTTTGTCGGGTACTTCTCATCCCGTGTATGTCCTAATATAATTTTTGGTTCTTCGGACCAGTCGCGTGCTTCTTAATGTGCCGCTTCCGACCGATAAATCTGCAGAAACCCTCTCGAAAGGAGCCTTTTCATGGATACACAACAACCAAGAGGCGCAATTTTACAACGCGACAAGAAAACCTATGCGATCATCCCAAGGATGCCGCTAGGACTGGTGACTCCCGAGGAGTTGGAGAAAATCGGCCGGATCGCTAAGAAGCACCATATTCCGCTGCTCAAGATCGTATCCGGCCAGAGAATGGCATTAGTTGGCGTAAACGGAGAAGAGGTGGAGGAGATCTGGAACGAACTCGGAATGCAGCCCGCAAAGGGCGCCGGACCTTCCGTGCATTATGTCAAAGCCTGTCCGGGAAATGCCGTCTGCAGCTGTGGAGTTCGGGACTCGCTGGGTTTAGGCATGCAGCTGGAGAAGCTTTTCATTGGGCTGGACCTTCCCGCAAAGGTAAAAATCGGAGTTTCCGGCTGTCCTATGACCTGTGCGGAGAGTTTCATCCGGGATATCGGAGTCCAGGCCTGGAAGAAGGGTTGGACCTTCATCTTCGGCGGAAATTCAGGAGGGCATCCTCGAATCGGCGACGTACTGGCCCGAGAACTGACGACGGAGCAGGTGCTCGAACTGGCCCAAAGTTCGCTGGAGTATTACCTGGCCAATGGCAGAAAGCGCGAGAGGACAGCCCGGTTCGTCGAAAGGACCGGGATCGCTGCAATGAAGAAACATCTTGGGCTTGAATAGGAACAGAATACAGCTTTCCCTCAAATTCAATCCTCAAGTACATTCAGGAGAAGTACCAGCTCCCACGGGTGACTCGAACAACTTTATTTTGTCCGTGCCGGAGGCACCCTCCACGGTTCCCGGCCAGCACGGTCAGGAAACCGTGCCTCAACATATCGGGAGTGGAAGCTTTATCCTCGTTCAAACCGCATCCGTCCCCTCGGATCAGGACACATCGGGGTTTCGATTTCATTTCAGAAGGTTCAAAATCCATCCGGGAATGTGGGTGCTCCGCCGGATTCCGATTGATTCCGATTGATTCCGATTCAAAAACGCCGCCGATCGACATGGTCTGGTCGTTAATTCCCGGCAATATGTCGCTCGTAAAGAGCAAGATTCTCCTTGAGCATCTCGGGAATAGGCAGATCGTAGGGGCAGCGGTTCACGCATTCGCCGCACTCGGTACAGTTCCTGACCGACTCCATCATCTTGCCAGCGAAACCTGCCGCCTTCGCCGGAGACATTCTGCGGGCAACTATCGGGGTAGCCATTGCCGGCGTGATCATCACCCCATGTTCACAGGGCTGGCAGTATTCGCATCGGCGGCAGAACTTTTGACCGAGTGCCGTCCGGTATTCCTCCATGGCCGCGAGGTCTTCAGGAAACACCCTGTTTTCAGTCTTGTAGACGGCCGTAATCTGATCGACCTGCTCGACCGCGATTCCCTTCGGCGACCGGAGGAGGCGGTGTCCTGGAGGCAGTTTTGAAGGCAAAGCAGGCCAGCAAAATAAGGCACATCGGTGTGACGTCCCACAGCGTGGAGATGGCGGCAAGGCTGATGTCAATACGACCAATCACAGCGCTTCCTACTCGTTTGACTACAATGGCGCCCGCTTCATTCTGCTCGACCAGTTCGATGTGAACGGGAATTATTACAACAGCACCATTCCCGACCAGCAAGGGTGGATAAGCGAACAACTCTCCGAATTTCACCGGCCGGATCATGCCTTTGTATTTTGCCACAAGAACATACTCGGCGGTAATCACAAGGACAGCATGTTCGGAGGCCAGGTTACATCCTCCGACCCCGGCGACGGTTACGGGGTCGATCCCGGTTCGCTGAGCCCGGCAGACCGGGATACCCTCAACCGGAAACAGCAGGCGGAAGACGCTTTCATCCCTGGCCGATAATAACGTCCGTTTCTGCATATCCGGCCACGACCACCATCACTATCACTCTATAGTGACTTCACCTCTCAACCCCGACAAGTCGATCCACCAGTTCATCACCCAGTCCGACAGCTCCAAGTTCTACACACCGAAGGCGCCTTTCTCCGCAAACGATCTGCCTGTAACCCAGGACCTCTACAGAGTCGGCTACTACATCGTTACCGTGGAAGGGTCTTCCGTAACAATCGACTACTATGGCAGCCAGGCCTTTTCGTCTTCCGGCCTGCCCGGCAATACGACCCCGCCCCTCACCTTCACCAAACTGGACACCTTCGGCTACAGTCTCAACGGCAAACAATACTGCGTTGCGCAGGGCGGTTCCTATACAGTGGTCCAGGACACGTATCAGCACACCACTGCAAGGATACTCGACGGCGTGAATTCCGAAACGGGAAAGACCAATACGGGGCGGCCGTTGACAAAAGTCGTAAATACCGGATGGGCCCCCGACAAGAGCGAAATTCTAGCCTCGGACATTCTTACGCTTTGGGGCATGTCCGATCCGGCAGGCCAGTCTTCCGATATCTTTACGCTTTCGATGAGCTATCAAGCGGGAAGAGGCCGCCCCATGCGCTTCGGCAAAGGTGGTTGCGGGATCGCAGCCAGAGACGATCGAGGCAACTGGGTCGATGCGGTAGATCTTAATACGGGCGGGACCAGGAAGTTCGTTTCAGGTCCCT
Organism: Pseudomonadota bacterium; assembly: GCA_023416335.1. The sequence goes on from JAEZHY010000115.1 coordinate 18,875, forward strand.
GGAATTCGGGCTACGGACTTGGCGCCTACGGTGTCGATCCCGAAACGAGAACGGCATGGGCAGTGCTCAACCACAACGGCGATTTTGCGGTTGCGAGGACATTGGAGCCCGCTTCCGGAAAAAATAAATAACGAACAGCAGAAAAATCGTGGAGCGAAGCGCGGTCCTGTTTTTGGGGGTGCCTCCGCGCTTCGATTCACCCGCAGCTTGCCTTTCACCTCTCCGGTAAGGCCTCTCAAGCGACGCGCCCGGATAGCTAATCCGTGCCACCTGCCCTTCAGACATCATCGGCTTCAGCATGATCTTGCGGATGGTTTCCATGAACTGAGTGAGCCTCACGCGCGGATCGCTCGGTCTCATTTCGCGGTATTCCCAAGGCTTCGCGAAAGGCGCTCCCAGATCGCCGGAACTTTGAGCGGCGGCGAGGCACAGATGCTCGCCATCGGACGCGGCCTGCTTTCATCGCCGCGCTACCTCATGCTCGATGAACCGAGCCTCGGTATCGCCCCGCTGGTCAGGGGCACAATTTTTGAGACGATCCAGATGATTTACAGGGAGAGAGGGATTTCCATCCTCCTGGTAGAGCAGAATGCCAGATCGGCGCTGAAAATGTCCCAGAGAGCGTATGTCCTCGAAAACGGAGAGTTGAAACTGGAAGGAAGCGGTGCGAAACTTATCGACGATCCATACGTGAAGGAAGCATACCTGGGTTATTGAGGCGGGAGAATATGTGTAATTTACTGATAAATTCAGACAGGCTTTGGCAGTCAATAGCGGACCTTGCACAGATCGGCGGCACGGAAAAAGGCGGTGTACGCCGACTTGCCCTGACCGACCTCGACCGGCAGGCCAGGGACCTTTTCGTGAAATGGTGCAGGGAAGCCGGATGCACCATCACGGTCGATACAATAGGAAACATCATAGCCCGGAGGGCCGGCAGGAACGACTTACGCCCACCTGTCATGACGGGCAGCCATCTCGATACCCAACCGACCGGGGGCCGCTTCGACGGGATCTACGGGGTCATGGCCGGACTCGAAGTCATCCGGACTTTGAACGACCATAATTGCATAACCGATGCGCCCATAGAACTTGCCGTCTGGACAAACGAGGAAGGTTCGCGTTTTTCTCCCTGCATGATGGGATCCGGTGTTTTCACCGGTGTATTTACCCTGGAGGAAGCCCACGCCACAAAAGATTCAAGAGGAATATCCGTAGGAGAGGAACTTCGTCGGATCGGCTACTCCGGAAAAATACCCGCTACGGGGCATCTCGTGGGGGCATA